>NZ_JBJMLX010000124.1:0-3814 GCF_045805085.1 Niastella sp. | reverse complement strand
TTATTGATCTGAAGTTGCGCAGATATGCGCTATAAATAGCGACTTATGCACCAAAGTAAGCAACTTGTATGAAAAGTTAGCTTTGGATGAGTCATAAAAGGCTAGGTACGCAATAAAAGAAGCAACTGGCGCACAATATAAAGCTATTGGTGCACCATAAAAGGCTACAGTTGTTTCAAAGTTGGCAACTTCCAAGCCAATCTTGTCCACAATACACGCCGCTGGCTCACATTCTTGAGTGAACTATGCTCCTTTCATGGGATAGTGTCGGTAGTTTCTGATCTTATCCTAAATTCCCCAACTTTTCAACCTGATCCAAAAGAAAGAGATCCTGTTAAGTTCTATAAAAAAGAAAAGGACCGCTTTTCAGCGATCCTTGATTCTAATGAGGTCCCGACCAGATTTGAACTGGTGTAAAAGGTTTTGCAGACCTCTGCCTAGCCGCTCGGCCACAGGACCATCTTAATCGAATTTTTTCCCCAATCGTTCGGGGTGTGCAAAAGTAGGATATTTGTCGGATATTTGGCCAACCTTTTTAATCCTTTTTTATGCAACGAATTCCAGAATCGGAATTGATTATCAACAAACGGGGTGCCGTATACCATCTCGACCTGCGGCCCGAAGAACTGGCTCATACCATAATCACTGTGGGCGACCCCGACCGCGTAGCCGCTGTGAGCAAGCATTTCGACCATATTGAACACAAACGCAGTCACCGCGAATTCATATCCCATACCGGCGTGCTGGGCAAAAAAAGACTTTCCGTCGTCTCTACAGGCATTGGCCCTGATAATATAGATATTGTGCTGAACGAACTCGACGCCCTGGTGAATATCGACTTTCTTACCCGTACCATCAAACCTCAACTTACCCAGTTGAACATAATCAGGGTAGGCACTTCCGGCGCCCTGCAGGCTAATATTCCTACCGACAGTTTCGTGGTTTCTACCCATGGCCTGGGAATAGATAACCTGCTGAATTTTTACCGGTACGAAGAAAATGAAGAGGAAAAACAGCTGTTGCAATCCTTTATTACCCAAACTCAACTGCATCAACGCATCTCCCAACCGTATATCTGCGGCAGCAGTGCGCATCTTATTAAACATTTTGTAAATAACTTCCATCACGGCATTACCGTAACCTGCCCGGGGTTTTATGGTCCGCAGGGGCGCATTTTACGGCTGGGCTTGAGCAATCCGCAACTGATCGATCGCCTCACGCAGTTTGCATTTGGCCCCCACCGCATCACCAATTTTGAAATGGAAACCTCCGGCATCTATGGACTGGGCAAACTGCTGGGGCACCATTGCCTGTCGATCAGCGCCATTGTAGCCAACCGCGTTACCAAACAATTCTCTAATGACGGCCAGGCGGCCATTGAACAATTAATCAAAAAAACGCTCGATATCATCAACGGCTGGTAATTGAACCAAGTAAATAACAATCTGTTATAATAAGTTGGAGCCATTATGGTACTAAACCAGTTTGTAGTAATATTGCAAAGGAACAATCAACTATGGAATTAATCTTTCACAAATACCAGGGGACAGGAAACGATTTTGTAATTCTGGACAACCGAGATGAACGTTATAATGGATTGACCAATGAACAGGTTCGCTTTATATGCAACCGCCGTTTTGGAATTGGCGCCGATGGGCTCATGTTATTGAACAATGCCAATGGATACGATTTTGAAATGAAGTATTACAATGCCGATGGCCGCGAAAGCTCCATGTGCGGCAATGGTGGCCGCTGTTTGGTTAAGTTTGCTTATAACATTGGCATTCGTAAAGAAAAATACCACTTTATAGCTGTTGACGGCCCGCATGATGCCGAAATTGACGATGACGGCATTGTTAGCCTTAAAATGATAGATGTGGATGGAGTTAAAGACTACCATAGCGATTTCATTTTAAACACCGGTTCGCCCCACTACATTAAAATGACCCACAACGTGTGGGATTTTGATGTTTACAAAAAAGGAAAAGACATCCGCTACAGCAACACTTTCGCCAAAGATGGCATCAACGTAAATTTTGTTGAGCGAAAAAATAACGATGAAATAATAGTACGCACCTACGAACGCGGGGTAGAAGATGAAACCCTTTCCTGTGGCACCGGTGTTACCGCCAGCGCCCTGGTATGTTACCATAACGAACGGGGTTTCAACGAAGTAACGGTTCAAACCAAGGGTGGAAAACTATCCGTTGAATTCGACCGCACCGACGATGATGTGTACCGCAACATCTGGTTATGCGGCCCGGCGGAGAAAGTCTTTGAAGGAAGCACAAACATTAAATAATTACCCATTGCCCCCGATTTTCCGGGGGCATTTTTATTTTAAAGCCCCCTTTCTTAACCTAAAATTTACTCCCTTTTAATCAAAAAGCGGCCTTACCTTTGCGCGCCTATGATCCAGTACTTCAAAAATATCAATTATCAAACCATAGCGATCGATAAGCCGGAAAACGGCTCCTGGGTGAACATTTTGCCACCACTGAAACAGGAGGAGTTCTCTGAATTATCCAATTCGCTCGATATTCCCCTCGAATTCCTTACCGACTCGCTGGATATTGATGAAAGGACCCGTTTTGAAGAAGCTGACAACGTGAAGCTGCTGGTTATTAAAACTCCCACGGAAAATAACTCCTTTAACGAAAGCGATGCCTTTTATATCACCATTCCGATCTGTATCATCATTACCCACAACCAGATCGTAACGGTGAATTCCTTCGAGAACGGCGCTATCAAGAAGTTCCTGAACACCTTCCAGAACCGGCATCCCGATAACCGGAAGATGATGGTGCTGAAGATCATTGAAAAGATCATTCAGACCTACCTTGAATTTTTGAAAGAGATCAATCAACGCAGAAATATACTGGAGCAAAAACTGTATGCAGCCAGCCGTAACGAACATTTGTTGCAAATGATGCGTATTCAGAAAAGCCTTGTGTATTTTGTAACCGCCCTGCGCTCGAACGAAATGCTGCTGATGAAGATAGAGCGTACCAATTTCCTGGGTTTGAATGAAGATGAAAAAGAATTCCTGGGCGACCTTATCATCGATAACTCCCAGGCGTTGGAAATGGCGAATATCTATACCAACATCCTGAGCAGTACGCTCGATGCGTTTGCAAGCATTATTGCTAACAACCAGAACGAAGTGTTACGACGTTTATCAGTTATCACCATCGTACTGTCGCTGCCCGTGCTGGTAGCCAGTATTTACGGTATGAACGTCCCTATCCCCTACTCGCATTCGCCCTTTGCATTCTACATACCGGTATTATTATCATTGGTGATATCGTTGGTAATTGGCTGGTTCTTTTTAAAGAAAAAGTTATTTTAAGGTGAATGGTCAATGGTGAATGGTGAATAGTTTCCGAAGCTAAGAACTCAAAACTATAACTGAAAATGTTTAATCTCCGGGTATACGGCATACTGATAGGTGAAAACAACCAGGTGCTGGTAAGCGATGAATTTATCCGTGGCAGTTATTACACCAAATTCCCCGGTGGCGGATTGGAATTCGGCGAAGGCACCCGCGATTGTTTGAAAAGAGAGTTCATGGAAGAAATGAACCTCAACGTGCACGTGGGCGATCACATTTATACTACTGATTACTTTCAAATGAGTGCGTTCAATCCCGAACACCAGATCATCTCAATATACTACTTTGTACAGGCCCTGGAACCTATTACAGTGCCGCTCCGTCAAAAGCCATTCGACTTCGACGAACAACAACTGGCCGTTTATAAAGAAAGATCAGAAACAGAAACTTTCCGCTTCATCAATTGGGATGAATTTTCAGAAG
>NZ_JBJMLX010000123.1:0-3125 GCF_045805085.1 Niastella sp. | reverse complement strand
CGCTATGCTGAATTGCTGACGAAGATGTTTGGGGTTGGCGATCTCATCAACCAGGGCCACCGCATAATCTTCGTAAGAGATATGGCTGTTCCCATTCGCATCAAAGATCATATTGGTGCCACCCAGCCGGTATTTACCGGTGCGCTCACCCGCTTCAATCATATTGGCCGGACTGAAATACGTCCAGTTGGTTGTAGAAGCCTTGAACAAACCCAATACTTCGGCATGTGCACGAATAGCCGGGTGCCATTCCGCGGGAATGTGCGCCATCATGGGGCTGTCCATCAACCGTAAGCCCGGTGATACTTCTGTGCTGCCCGCTCCACCTACGATGATTATCCGTTTGGAAGGTTCTTTTTCCATGGCATTGATCAGGTTGGTATAAGCCTGTTTAAATTCACCGAGATCATGCGGAGAAATAGCTGACACCACCACATCGGCGTCTTTTACCAATGCCTGTAATTCGGCCACATTCAGCATGTCCCCTTTGGTAATGGTTAAATTGGGATCTTTTATGCTTAACTTCCCGGGATTGCGCTGCACCGAATTTACCTGGTAGCCTTTTTGTAAAGCTTCTTTTGCAATGCGCTGGCCAATATTGCCACTTCCGCCGATCAATAAAATTTTCATAATTTTCAATTTGAAGTTACTTTTGTAATGGTTAGTATCAAAAAGTAACCAAAGGTATGTCCATTGGTAATGCCACACAATAAGGCACGGCGGAGATACCTGGTTTCATAAAGGAAACTGTTGTTGAACATCAATTACATAGCATGAAAAAAAATGCCAGGAAATTTTTAGGATCTGATAATTGCCCCATACGTACGGTACTCGACCGCCTGGGTGATAAGTGGTCGGTGCTGGTAATATTACTGTTGGGAGAAAAAGGATCCGTGCGGTTCAGCCATATTCAAAAAGAGATCGGCGATGTATCGCAAAAAATGCTCACGATCACGTTGAAGACGCTGGAGGCAGATGGTATTGTAAGCAGGCATGTATTTGCTGAAGTGCCATTGCGGGTTGAATATCGCTTAACGGAGCGAGGAGAAACCCTGTTACCGCATATTCAACAATTATCAGCCTGGGCCGAACAAAACATGCGGCATATCCTGAAGGACAGGAAACAGTATGTGGTGTAGTTTATGGGAGACCATTCACGATATATTCCCTATCTTTCGTGCTTATGATAGCGACAGATGTTTGCATTATTGGCGCCGGGCCGGCAGGAGCAGCAGCCGCTTTGCAATTGCAACAGTTCAACATCCCTTGTGTAGTGGTAGATAAGGCGGTATTCCCACGTGATAAGATATGTGGCGATGGCCTGAGCGGAAAAGTGTTAACGGCCCTGAACCGGATAGATAAGAAAATTGGCGAACGCCTGTGCCAGTTGTCCGAGAAAGAGGGGAGTTGGGGCGTTACTTTTACGGCGCCCAGCCGCGATTCACTCGATATAGCTTACGAACCCGATTATAATCCCCAGTCTAAGACCGGCATCCCCGCTGGCTTTGTTTGTAAAAGGATCAACTTCGATAACTTCCTGGTAGAAGAATTGAAACACTGTTCAAATATTCAATTATTCGAAGGCCAGTCAATAGATACATTTACCCTTCAGGAAGATGGTTATTTGCTGACCGACACCGCCGGTACATTTTCTGTGAAAGCAAAGTTGGTAATAGTAGCCAATGGCGCCCACTCAGCCTTTACCAAAGAAGTAGCGGGTATACATATGGAACCGCAACATTATTGCGCCGGGATACGAGCCTATTACAAAGGTGTTAGCGGATTGAGTGCCGATGGATTTATAGAATTGCATTTTCTGCGTTCTTTATTGCCCGGTTATTTCTGGATCTTCCCGTTGCCTAACGGCGAGGCCAATGTAGGCATCAGTATATTGAGCAGTGTGGTGCGAAAAAGAAAGCTGAACCTGAAAAAGACCCTGCAGGATATTGTGGCCAATGATCCCGTAATGAAAGAAAGGTTTAAAAATGCCACATTGGCCAGTGGCATAGAAGGCTATGGATTGCCGTTGGGCAGTAAAAAAAGAACACTCTCAGGTGAAAGATATATGCTTACGGGCGATGCAGCCTACCTGATCGATCCGTTTACCGGTGAAGGCATTGGCAATGCCCTGTATTCTGGTCGAATAGCCGCACAGCAGGCAGTCGCTTCTTTGAAAGCAAATGATTTCTCTGCCACGCATATGAAAAAATATGACGATGAAGTGTATCGCGTGCTGGGACCTGAATTAGGACTAAGCACCAAAATACAAAAGCTGTCGAACCGCACCTGGTTGTTTAATTTCTTAATGAAAACAGCCATGCGCAATAAGCAACTGCGCGAGTTGATGTCGTGTATGTTTTATGAAATAGACCTGCGTAAAAAACTCACCCGGCCTTCGTTCTATGTGAAGATGTTGCTGAACAGGTAGCGTTTATTTTTTTTCCTCTTCTTTTTGATCAGGTTTCTGGATAACCGTGTCATCGGCGTGGGGTTCACCCCGCAAAACAGCGTCATTGACTACGGAACCATCAATAGGTTCATCAGTATCGGCATTGGGGCTAATGAATTCATCAGGCGCCGTATCGGTGTCACGTTTCTGGAGCTCTTTCTGTAGTTCAACATTGACGTTGTTATCTTCCTTTTTTTCAGGCTTTTTGGGCGCTTGTTTTTCTTTTGGGGTATCCATATTGTTACGATTTAAGCTGTATTAATAAATGCAGTTTTTATGCCATGGTGGCGGAATGGGTTTTGCAGGGGGGTGGATCTCTTCTGACTCACTGACTTGGAGTAAGTATGTCCCGTTTGGTTAATTATTAAAAATCAGTAAATTTGTTGAAATTGAATGTATAATGGGAGTAGCTATGCCTTTAGATAAAGAAATTACCTATTACCTGGGACATTTGAGCACAGAGCAAAAAAAAGTTGTGTTAAGTGTGGTGAAGTCCTTTGCAAAGGAGGAAGAAGCCTGGGCTGACGATAAAGCTTATATAGCCGAAATGGACAGGCGATATAAAGATTTAGAATCAGGTAAGGTAACTGGGCTACAGCTTGATGATTTAGCAGCTAAAGCAAGGCAGGCATTTAAAAGCAGGAAAAATAAGTAAGCAAAAAAAGGAAATATACAT
>NZ_JBJMLX010000122.1:0-7395 GCF_045805085.1 Niastella sp. | reverse complement strand
TGAAGTAGCTTTAGCATTTTTTCAAAATACACCTTAAAAAAATGGTAATCGACTATAAAAAGTTTGATCTGTTTGGAAAATCATTCATTCAAAAAGTGGTTTTGAAACCGCCTTTTGAATTTGCATTCCCTGTTTCGGAACAAGCCTGCTTTTTATATATGCTGGAAGGCGAGATGCAATATCGGTTTGATGATGAACATATAAATATTCCAACCAATTATTCATTATTTCTGAATTGCATCAACTCCGGAAAACAAATTCACCATTCAAATTCAAACAGTAATGGTGAAATTGTTATAGTTACTTTTCATCCCGATACGTTAAAGAAAATATATGACAGAGAGCTTCCTCAGTTGCTTCAAAAGCCACAAAATAAAGTATCTAACCTGTCAAGTGAAAAAATAAATAACGACTTTCTGATACAAAAATATATTGAAGGTCTCCTGTTTTATTTTGAAAACCCCTCTCTGGTAAATGATGATATTTTGATTTTAAAATTGAAAGAAATCATCCTCCTGCTAGCACAAACACGAAATGCTGAAAACATACAAGTTGTATTATCTCAACTTTTCTCGCCGGCTAAATATACTTTCAAACAAATAATTGAAGCACACCTGTTTTTACAAGTTGGGATCGAAGAACTGGCACGCAAAACCAATTTAAGTGTTTCATCATTTAAGAGAGAATTCATAAAATTGTATCATGACTCGCCTGGCAATTATATTAAAACCAAAAGGCTTGAAAAGGCTGCCCAACTGCTTTTAGCTTCTGATAATCGCATAACGGATATTGCCTTTGATTGCGGATTTAATGATCTGGCAAATTTTACTAAGAGCTTTCGCGATAAATACAATATTACGCCAACCAATTACCGGTTAAAGTCAAATAACACATCCTCTAAAAATCTATAGAAAAATGCAGCCAAACCCTGTTGGCGCTTTACCGACTACCTAATCAATAATCCTAAAAACGCCCCTGATCTTTTTAAGATTCAGGGGCGTTCTTTCCTGAACCCAATTACCAAATAATTGACCTGATTCACAAAACCCAGCTGTCTTTTGTATTTCAATTTTGCCTTGTCAGGCCTGAAGCCTGGCGGTATTACCCATCTTGAAAGGTAAAATCTAACAATGAAGAAGATCATCTATTTCAGCTTGCTAATGCTGTTCAGCCTTAGCGGCTTCGCCCAAAATGAAAAATCCGCTAAAGGACATGATAACAATCCATGGTACTCAGCTTTCGGAAAACAAATAAGTTAATACAATGAAATTATTAAAAACTAGTCTTCTCGTATTGAGTTTACTGGAATCATTTTGTACAATGTCCCAAAATATGATCAGTATGAATTCAGTACATCCAATAGCTGATACGGCAAGCGCCAGTAAACAAGAACTGGCCATTCGCTATCCGGCACTTAGGCAATTCAATGTAGTAACCTATGGCTATGGCTATGGAAATTTCGATGCAAAAATTAACGATCAGGATTTTGCCAGTGGGAAGACAAAAACTTTTCGTACAAGCTCTTTTATTAATACGCCGGCTCTGCAATGGAGTGGTAATGCCCTCTCAGCGACTATATTTTATACTTACACTTCCACCCGGCTTAAAGATAATATCAATTATCTGTCTGATCCTAAAATCACTCCGTTAACATCTGATAAAAGCACCTTTGATCTGGCTTTAAATTATTCCAGATCTGATAAGATATTCCATCACCCTATTATTTATTCAGCGATTGTAAACTTTATTTCCGACCATTTAAGAAGTGCCCGCCGCTTCAATTTTAACGGAAGTTTCAGCCTGCCGCTCATTAAAAAAGAGAATACCTCGCTGTCTGTTGGTGCACTGTTTCTAATAGATCCTTCTTCGCCATCACCGGTGCTGCCCATCGTCAATTACTATCATAGATTTACTTCGTCGAACATCGAATTGATTGTTGACCTCCCTACAGGTATTAACCTGAAAAAGCAAATCGTTAAAAACACCTGGGTGTCGGTTGGTTCCAACCAGAATTCGTATTCTACGTTTTACAACAGCCATGAAGGTTTGTTAAATGGTAAGGTGAGTTACAATACAATTGAGGTAAGAAGCGGACTGCTATTTGAATACCTGTTTGCAAAAAAGCTTATCCTGGGGTTAGGCGGCGGTATAAATAATACGGTCTCCTCCAGATTGTTCAAAGATGGAGAACGCTATAACAACCCCACTGTAATGAGTAATAATAGATCTGTTCCTTACGTAAACCTGGGCCTGTCTCTATTACCTTTTTAAGCCAAAGCGGGTTGGCACATCCACAGCTAACTCTGCTGGCAACATATTAAATCATTTTTGAGCCAAATTGCCAAAAGAACGGGCTAACTGACAAAATCCCCTCTTAATTTCCCGGGTAATTTTGTAGTGTCAATTGTGATAAAATAATTTAAACTAAAAAATTATGGGCTTATCGAACTTAGGAATTTTACATACAATTATCGGCATCATTGCTATCGTAACTGCAATCATATCTTATGTACGGTTCGGAAAAATAAATTTAACGCATAGTACCGGTAAAATATACTTTTACGGAACTGTCATTACTTCAATAACTGCATTGGGATTATCTAAACTCGGAGGTTTTAATGTGGGGCATGTTTTTGCTATTTTCATTGTAATCCTGGTATTAACAGCATATTATCTACATACCAAAAAGCAAGGGAATAACAAAGCCCGTTATTTTGAAAACTTCTTTTTGTCGTTTAGTTTTTTCCTGTCATGGCTGCCTACGGTCAATGAAACATTAACCCGCATTCCGGTCGGGCATCCCTGGGCAAAGAATATAAGTGACCCTGTAATAGGAAGAACACTCCTTTCTATTTTAATACTGTTCATAATAGGTTCAATTTATCAATTCAGGAAACAAAAGAAAATGAATAATTTACGGCCTGGCAAATAACAAAGTATACGTCATCCGCAGGAAGTGAACTCGCATCCGAATTTGGCATTAAAAGGGGGCTGGTTTATTCCAAAGCCCACTTTCTCGACTAAATCAAACCTTAATGTGCGATTCAAAATTATACACATAACAGAGAACATATCAAGAAGTGAAGTTGTATATGCCAGCAATGCCCTGAAACTCTTATCTGTAAATAATTTTAAGGCTTTTATCTTTCAACTTTGCCCAGGTGTTTTAATAATAACTGCAGTTCACTACTATCCATATGATCACACTGCACATCCAGTGTCATACAGCAGCGATATATATTCATCCCCAAAATACCGTGTCTTAACTTAACGACATGGGTGAAAACACCTTTTTTGTTTTCCCAGGCAAGATTAGGTGTAAAAACGGCTTTTCAGACATTAAAAAGACGCTATATTGAAACCTATATAAGCACTTGTCAGCTTATCAATTATAGCTTAATTGGCGCTTTCAAAGTACCAGCAGAAAGGCCATTTATTTGACAAAAATCCCTTCCGCCCTAAGAATAACGCACCGATATTCTCCTATTTACTCACCTAAATACGTTGACATGGATGTTCTAAATATTCCCCTTGTCCAGGTAATGCTGTCTGTCATTATCAGCTGGGCACTTTTCGCCATTTTTATAAGTCTCATCCAGGAATCAATAGCCCAAATCATGGCAGAACGGGGTCGATTTCTGAAGGCCTATTTACTCAAGCAGTTACAAGACGATTCGAATGGCATCAATTGGGCCAACCTCGTCTATCTACATGGTGCTGTAGACCTGCTTACCCGAGAAACAAACAAACCAACCAACGACATCAATCCGCGCCTTTTCGCCGAAGTGTTAATCGAAGTGGTGGGCAGCGCACATATCGTTCAGGCAACCCTACAGAAAAACAACTATGTCAATCCCACTTTGGCTAATTTCAAAAGTGCTATGCAAACACTAAAACAAAGTGATGTGACCTCGTTTCTGCGACTTTCTATGAGCAATGCAGAATTACAATTGAATACCACCACACCCGATGCTATTGAAAGTGGCATCTACAACCAACTGGCTTTGCAGATCGAGAACTGGTACAAGGAATTCGTCGAGCGTGTCAATCTCTGGTACAAAAAACGGATGCGAAAAAAGCTGTTCATTATCGGCTTGATCCTTAGTATCATTATCAATGTGGACAGCATACAGCTGTTTAATTATTTCAGGGTAACACCCAAGTCAAGAACGGCGGTCGTGAATTACTACACTGAATATATTGCTAATACTGACAGTTCCCATTCGGCTATCGACGCCAAAACCGCTATTACCCAGGAAAGTCTGGATAGTCTTGTTAAAGTAGCGGACCTACCAGTGGGTTTCGACTACAGCATTTTCAAGGCTTATCCCAAAAGGAATACCAGGTTCTTTGTTTGGAAAATAGTCGGCTTTATCATTACTGGTTTTGCCGGGTGTTTTGGCGCCCCCTTCTGGTTCGACGTGCTCAAGAAGGCCTATTCAAAAAATATAAAACTCTCCTGATATGCAGTATTACAATGTACACAGTCATATGTTCACGATGAACAATGCGCCGCAGAAATTTTTGCATCTATATCTCCCCGGAATTCTTGCTAACGCGATTGACAAGATCACTAATGTGCAAGCCGGTTCAGTGGCCGTTCAGAAACTCCTGAAGACTTTTGGCGGAAACGGCGGTAACCGGTACGCAAGCTTTCTTAAAATTGGGAAAAGTACCGATCAACTCGAAGTATTTAAAACGCTGGCCGCACAATACCCGGACGACACCAATTTTAAATTCGTCGGCTTGACTATGGACATGGAAAAATGCGGGGCGGGCCCTTCTCTTTCAGGTTATGAAGGCCAGCTGGAAGAAATAATCGGTGTGAAAAAACGGTATCCGGACAGGTTATTGCTTTTCCTGGGAATCGATCCACGATGGAAAGTCACTGGGAAAGAACTCCTGGATACGGTCAAATTGTATTTTGAAACAAAAGTACCTGTTTCCGAAACCAGATCAGTGTATCCGTTTATTGGGCTCAAAATATATCCCAGTATGGGGTTTTATCCTTTTGATGAACGCTTGATGGAGACACTCTCCTGGGCAGCTGAAAATGAAGTCCCGGTTTTAAGCCATTGCAATTTTTTAGGCGGTATATACAACAACGACGAACGTTTTATAGACAGCATCCTTTCTTTCCCGGATCCATATAACAATAAGGCCATCTACCCAGCTGGCGGAGTCAATTATAAAAAACAGAAAAGTTTGGGTCAATGGCTCCTGGGAAGACAAAAAGCCAATAACAACCTCAACAAATGCTCCTGGCTAATGGAGCCGAATGCTTTTGAAAGTATGCTGTCCAATAGTCAACTCAAAAAACTTAAACTCTGTCTCGCCCACTTCGGAGGTGGAAACCAGGTAAAGGCATTTATCGACGGACCTAAGGCGTCAAAAGAAGAAGCAGCTCCTTATGGAGTTCTGCAAAAGAACTGGTTTACACAAATCCGGGATATGATGCAACATTTTACCACCCTTTATACGGACATCTCATATGCATTACAGGATCGAACCATTCATGACCAACTTATTGCAGAAATAGTTAAAAGTGAATATGGAAACAGGATTATGTACGGCACAGATTACTTCCTGACCGAAAGAAAAGGGCCAGAACATGAGACATATACTGTTTTCAAGCAAAAAGCTGTTACCACTCCAATTACTAATGACTTAACCGCCTGGGACCAGGTTGCCAGTAAGAATATTGACAAATTCCTAAACAGCAGGTTTTACAACGGGACGGTTATTTAATAAATAAGATGTAAAAAAGAAAACCTGTTTTAAAAACAAAAAATATGGTACAGCTTATTATTGGTCATGTAACAACGAGCACCGCAAAGATTTGGGTAAAAGCTAATGGGGTTGCAATAAAAGCAACAGTGACATTAACTCCGGCACAAAATAATAAACAGGGAAATAAACAAAAGATCAATGATCTTCACTTGTTGGCCGATAGGTATTACACAGGTGTAACAGAATTTACCAATCTTGACCCCGACACGCTTTACACCTGTAAAATTATTTTCGATCAAAAAGTAGAAACGCTTGTAGAAGGAACCTTGCGAACCATGCCTATAGAAGTGGATGAAATTAATTTCCTGCTCGGTAGTTGCCACTTATCGTTGTTTACAGATCATGTTAGTCCTGAATTTAAAAGAATTGACGAAATAGCAAAGGATGAGAAGAGCAGGTTTATATTAACCTGTGGCGACCAGATGTATATTGACACTGCAGTACATCCTTTTTGGATAACAAGCAGAGATGGTTATGCTGAACGTTATGAAGAAACCTGGCATTCACTGGAATTAAAACAAGTCTTTGGAAACCTTCCCCAATACATGCTCATTGATGATCACGAGATATATAATGATTTTATCAATGAGAACTTAAGCCGGAAACAGCAGCAATTATTCAGCTGGGCCTCCGATGCCTACAAGATCTTTCAGCATGCACATAACCCAGGCGATCCCGATAGATTTTATTATTCATTCGATTGTGCGCATGCCGTATTTTTTGTAATGGATGCCAGAACAGAAAGAACGGGGAATTATTTAATAAGTAATGATCAGTTTGATACACTAACGAGTTGGATAAATGATACAGTTACAAAAGATAAAATTAAAATTATAGTAAGCTCCGTTCCATTGATCACGCAACTGGACCAGGCACAACAAAATGATAAATGGAGTGGTACAAAATATTATGAACAGCGAGATAAGATTTTAAAAGTATTGATGGGGGCGTCTAATAAAAAAATTGTGTTTCTCTCTGGCGATATACATTTGTCGTCTCATGCTTACATAACTTATGAGGCGAATGGTAAAACCTACAGGATCAATGAGCTTATTTCAAGCCCGATCAAACAGGCACAGTTTAATATTTTACATGATGAACCAAATGGTGTATTAATCGTTAACAAAAATCCTTATGATTATTTTCTTTGTAAACATATGGGATACCCTGTAAAGAAAGGCGAGATGAGACTTCCTTTAAGAAATAATATCATGAGTATTTCTGTAAAAACCGACCGGCTGTCTTACAAAGTGTATGCGCTTATTGGTAATGAAATGTTATTTGAAAACGAGGTACTGTTTGAAGAGCCCTAGATTGTCGAACTATTGGTTGGAGGATTTAATGAAGTTTAACAACATAAACGTACTTATCCGGTTTATTGGTAATTACCATGTGTTGATGGATAACAAATGATCCCATCTCTTTTTACTATAAAATCGAGCACACCCTCGTAAAGGTTTAAAGTAACCGGGTTATTATTGACAAATTTTGTATCCATTTTTCCCGTCGTTGCATTGAATGTTACAATGACTGGTGAAAGCATTATAGATCTATAAGTGGCGTAGATCTTGTCTTTGGCAAAAACTAAATTGGAATAATCTGTGC
>NZ_JBJMLX010000121.1:0-13171 GCF_045805085.1 Niastella sp. | reverse complement strand
TGCGAATTTTTATGTTTGATAGTAATGTGCTTTGTAAATTCTGAAAGAAACGAGTTTTCTAAAGTAGATAAGATCAGGTCCTCTTTCGTGTAGCGATGAGCCATAAATTCCTGAAGCCTGGATTTAGCAGTAATCAGTTTGCAAAAGGTTGGCCAGGCACGTTCGTTCGCCAAGACCAACTCCAGGAAATGAAATAGGAATTCATCGGTGGCGACCACTAAGGTTTTGGTCCAATCTTTATTGTCCCATATTTTTCTGCCTCTTATTACCAATTTCTCGGCGCGTTTAATTAGATCAGTTTTTTCCTCTTTTATCAGTTCTTGTTGTGAGGGACGTATTACATCTTTTTTCCCAAGCGATTCTGACTTGCGTTGATACTTAATAGTATCTTTTATCAATTCATCTAACGCCATACTGAAATCGGCGTTTTCTTTTCGTTCCGTGATTTGGCGCTGTCCATTGAGTGGGCTTTTATAAGATGCGAAAACTTCTTTGGGGGTGGCAAGTCCGTTTTGGCCACTACCAGGTCAAAATGCCGTTCAAGGTCAGTTTTCATCTGCCTTAGCTTTTTATTGATCATTGTGTGATCGGGGCAGGTAGACAGCACTATTTTTTTATCATTATCCCAGTCATCGTAGCGGATGTAACAACTTGTTGAAATCTCATCATCTAAGCCATCAATTGTTACCCTGCAGTACAGTGGCAGTAGTCCTTTTTTATTAAGCTTTTTTGTTTTTCGATAAAATAAAATCGACAGGCTCTGATTGACTTGCATGTCTGTTAGATTTAAGATTTTTAAAAAATCTCTTTTAAGTTGCATAAAGCAAACAGCCTGCATAACCGCAGGGGCCAACAATATAGGCCCCCGCGTTGGCCCCCGAATCAGCCCTCATTTTATTTGTATTGATTTGAATTGAATTGATACAGAAATCTGCTGAAAGTCAAGCGAGAAGCGGCTTTAAACGAAAAATGGCGTTCCGTTTGAACGCCATTGAAATTGTATCCAGTGATCCCGACAGGAATCGAACCTGTATCAAAAGTTTAGGAAACTTCTATTCTATCCATTGAACTACGGGACCAAAATTCACCGGCAATTGCCCGGTGGAGGGCAAAAATAAGAAGAAAACTTAGAAACCCCGGTGCCCAACTGATTAATTCCCTGAAAATGCTGCCATTAGCATTTTTTTATTTCTTTCCAAACCCTACTGACATACTGTTGTCACTACCCTGTTATAGGTTTGCATTGTACTTATTACAATACTTAAAAATAATAACCATGTCAACGCAAAGTTTAACCTCCGCTGCTGTTATCAACTCCCAGGAATTACTGAAACACTGGCAAGGTCATCGCGGCCTTACCCGTAAAATGATCGAGGCTTTTCCTGAAGACAAGCTTTTTTCCTATTCTATTGGCGGTATGCGTCCATTTTCTGACCTGGTATATGAATTTCTTGGTATGGCAGTTCCCGGAGTGAAAGGCATCGCCACCGGCAACTGGCAAAAATGGGCCGACGCGGAAAAAGTGAGCACCAAGGCTGATTTGCTGGCCCTGTGGGACCAGGCTACTGCCGAAATCAACGAGATCTGGGAAACCATTCCACCTCACCGTTTTGCAGAGGAAACTGTGGCTTTTGGCCAGTGGCCCGGTACCGGTATTTCTTTCATCTTCTATTTTATTGATAACGAAATCCACCACCGTGGACAGTCGTATGTGTACCTGAGAAGCCTGGGTATTGAACCGCCAGCTTTTTGGGACCGTCACTAAAAAATTAAGCGAATTGCACGGCCAATTCCTGGCCGTGCAATTTTGTTTGCTGCTGGTTGTGCTGGTTTTCCTAACTTCCAGCATAATTGATTCCTGTATGAAAAAAGCCTTTTACATATTCTCGCTGGGCCTGACACTGTCATTTATTACCATGACCTCCAGCGCTCAAAACAAGCCTATCCTTAACCATATTGCCTTATATGTAACTGACCTGAAAACAAGCACCCATTTCTACCAGCATGTGATCGGTCTCGATACCATTCCTGAACCTTTTCACGATGGCCACCATACCTGGTTCAGCATTGGCACCCATGGTCACCTGCATGTTATTTCAGGCGCCATCGCAAAAACCACGCACGAAAAAAATACCCACCTTTGTTTTAGCGTCCCTTCCATCAACGATTTTGTGGCTAATCTCAAAAAAAACGGGATAGAATATGAAAACTGGGCCGGTGAAAAGAACACCGTCACCAAAAGGGTTGACGGCATACAACAACTTTACTTTCGCGACCCCGACGGCTATTGGATCGAGATCAACGACGACAATAAATAAGCGGCAGGTCCTGGCTGAGCAAAGAGCAGTACGCTATGGTTAAAACTCCGACTTCGGGTTTTTCAGCCTATCTTTGCAGTCCTTAAAAAATAAAGGTTTATGAAGTTTTATTCATGGCTTATACGCTACCGCCTATACCTGGGTCTGGCGCTGATAGCTCTGGGCGTACTGGCCAATGTGTACAGTGGTTTCTGGCCCGCTTTCCCGGCCTATTTAATCGGCCTGATCCTTATTGCCGGTCACTTTTTTATTGGTCCCCTTCGCCTTATTCAGGAACATATGGAAGCCGGCGATCTTGATGGTGCCAAACGCGTTCTCCATTCTATTAAATATCCCAACCTGCTGTATAAACCCATCCGCTCTGCCTTCTTTACCTTTAAAGGTCAGCTGGCTATGATGGAACAGGATTTTGATTCCGCAGAAAAGAACATGAAAAAAGGCCTCGACCTGGGTACGCCCATGAAAGAGGTAAAAGGCGCCAGTATGCTGCAAATGGGGATGATATCCTTACAAAAGAACGACTTTAAACAAGCTGAAAAATACATTCGCCAGGCCATTCGTGAAGGTTTGCCCGATAAAGAAAATGAAGCGGCCGCCTACCTGCAAATGTGTAACATCATGATGAACAAACGGGAGTTTCGCGCGGCAAAAGAGTTCTTCCGTAAAGCCAAGGCCCTGAAGCCTACTACTGCAGAAATTGTTAAGCAGATCAAAGAATTGGAAAAACATATTCCCCGCCTGCCGGGTTAGTTTTTGGTCTACGGCCGAAAATTGAAGTAAGAAGTCGGAGGTAAGAAGTTCAAAAAGCTTCAGATCTCCGATTTTTCTTTATAGACCAAAATCGCGTTTTAACTGCTTCATACAGGCTTCCAGTACAATAATAACTTCCTGTACCTGTGCGGGTATTTTATCCAGTTCTTCTCCCTTCTTTCCATTCGTTTCAATGGTTCTTACCACCTCTTTTATTTTTGTAATGCCCATGCTGTCGATCGTTGCTTTTAACTTATGCGCCAGCTTGCTTACATTCACCCAATTCTGTTGCACGGTTTCTTTTTGCAGGTCTGCCATTGATGGCGGCACCGTTTCCAAAAACAATTGCACCATCTTTTTAACAAATCCGGTATCGCCGCCCGAAATGGTTTGCACCATATTCAGATCGTACAACTTCTCCTCTGCGCCCATAACAGGTGTGTTTGATTCGTTCATAGGTGTAGTTGCCGGTGCCCCGGCACCTGATTTTAAATTATTTGATATTACCATGAACAGCTTTTGTTCATTGAATGGTTTGGGTAGAAAATCGTTCATACCTGCCGCCAGGTATTTTTCACTATCGCCCTTTAAGGCGTTGGCTGTAAGCGCCACAATGGGAATAGCCGCTTTAACAGGATCGCCCAACTGCCTGATGGCCCTTGTGGCTTCTATTCCATCCATTTCAGGCATTTGTATATCCATCAGCACCAGGTCGTACTTATTCTTTTGTATCATGGCAACAGCCTCCCGGCCGTTGTTTACAACGTCTACGGTAAATCCCCATGACTCCATAATATGCCTGACGAGGTATTGATTCAACTCCACATCTTCGGCCACCAGAACATGCCTGTTGCCCAGGCTTTGATAATTCAGGTCTTGTGTCACGGTTGACTGATTGAGTTTAGATGAACTAATTGCAAAGGGTAATTCAAAGCTAAAGCATGAACCTTTTCCTGCCTCACTATCCACTTTCAGTTCGCCGCCCATCATGGTTATTAATTCCCGGCATATGCTTAATCCCAAACCGGTTCCTCCATGTGTACGGGTAATGGCTACATGTGCCTGCATAAATGGCTCAAAAATCAATCCTAACTGACTTTCGGTTATGCCAATTCCGGTATCTTTTACAGTAAAAGCTATCCGGGCTTCATCACCCTTTTTATTTAGTAAACGGGTTTCAATGGTTACGGTACCTGTTTCGGTAAACTTCAGGGCATTGTTAATCAGGTTGTTCATTACCTGGCTTAACCGGTATGGATCGCCCAACACTATCAGCTCTTCACCAAGCAAATTCTCATATACCAACCCAATACCTTTTTCCTCGGCTTTATAAAGAAACGATTGTAAACAAAGCTCAATGCGATCGGCCAACGAAAATACTACATGTTCAAACTGCAGCTTTCCTAATATAATTTTTTCAAGATCGAGCACATCGTTCACAAGTAATAACAGGTTATTGGCGGAATTCTGAATTAATCGCAAATAATTCTGCTGCTGCTCATCTAAATTGGTTTTGGCCAGTAACCCTGCAATGCCCAATACCCCGTTCATGGGTGTTCGTATTTCATGGCTCATGTTGGCCAGAAAAATTTCTTTGGCGCGGGCTGCTTCTTCCGTCAGTTTCTTTGCCTGCCTCAACTCCCGCTCCACTTTTACTCTGTCTGAAATATCCTGGGCAAAACCTATTACATAAGGGTCTATGCCCGGAACATCCATCTTATAATTCTGGTACAGCAAATAAATTACCTTACCGGTTTTGCCTTGTATCCGAAACACCCCTTCCGATTTACCACTCCGCAGTATCGGTTGCAGGTAGTTCAACTCATATAATGCCAGGTCTTCTTCAGGTAAAAATTCTACCAGTTTACGCCCTACCATTTCGCCGGCCGTATAATCCAGCGCCAGACTTGCAGCAGGATTTACAGATAATAACCTGCCGGTTAGATCGTGCGTGCAGATCCACGCCTGACTGTAATTGAAAAGGTCACGGTATTTCTTCTCACTCAATTGTATATACTCCTCTGCCCGTTTTTGCTCACTGATATCAATACTATATGCAATGCAGAACTTTACCTGCTCGTGCTCATCCAATACCGGTTGTATATGCCTGATGTGATATTTAACCTGTCCGTCGGGGTATTCAAACCGCTCCTCCCATTTCTGCATCATCCGGGTTTGCACAGCTTCTTCTATCATCTCTTTCCGGCGGACGGCTAATTCAGGTGGCTTTTGCTGTATACGGCAGTAATCATCGATGTTTTTACCTATGAGCCATTCCCGCGTTGTTGCCTCTTTTATAACCGCAGAATTAATAAACAGGAATTCGCCCTTCGTATTATATACTGCAATGTCTGCAGGAATATTCATAACCACCTCTTCGTAGAATGAAGGGAGTGCATTCTTTTGTTGTTCCTGTATGGTTTTCATAGGTTTCATGCCAGGTGCCCATTTTTACCGGACGTTTAATTCACCAGCTTGTATCATGCGGTAAATGGTTGATTTACCTATATCCAGCTTCTTTGCTACCAGCAATACGTCTTTGTCGTATTTATCGAGATAGTGTTGTATGATCTGTAATTCAAATTCTTTCAGGGTCCTGTCTTTATTCATCAGGTCGTTTACCGAGGAACTGGAATTAAGAGTGATGTGCTCGGGTAAAATGGTATCGCCATCGGCCATTACTACTGAGAGCTCAATTACCGACCGCAGTTCCCGCACGTTACCGGGAAATGCATGGTTCAACAATCGTTGCTGCGCTTCAGGTGATAGTAATTTTTTATCGGTATTGTTCTCTTTGCAGAACAGGTCCATGAAATGTTTGGCCAGTATAACAATATCGTTTCCACGCTCGCGCAATGGTGGTATCAGTATGGGTAATCCTATTAAACGATAATACAGATCTTCCCTGAACCTTCTTGCCTGTACTTCTTCCAGCAGGTTTTTATGAGTAGCAACAATGATGCGCACATTGATCGGCACTATCTCATTTCCCCCCACGCGGGTTATTTCCCGCTCCTGTAACACGCGCAGCAACTTGGCTTGCAGGTTAATGTCCAGTTCGCCAATCTCATCTAAAAAAAGCGTACCATTATGCGCTTCTTCAAATTTACCTATGCGGCGTGTAATGGCGCCCGTGAAAGCTCCTTTTTCATGTCCAAACAATTCACTTTCTATCAGCTCACGGGGAATAGCCGCCACATTCACTGCAACAAACGGCTTTTTGCTTTTTTCGGAATTATAGTGAATAGCGCGCGCCACCATTTCCTTTCCCGTACCCGTTTCGCCGGTAACGGAAACAGTTATATTGGTTTTGCAGGCTTTTTCTATTAAACTGAATACTTTCTCAAATACCGGGCTTTTACCGATCAGGTATTTCGAGTAGTCGTACTTCTTTCCAACCTGTTCTTTTAAATGCTCCACTTCTTTTCGCAAGCCGTCAATTTCCTTCAAATGCAACAGGCTGTTCCACAAGCGGTCTTTGGCATCATCATCTTTTACAATATAGTCGAAGGCGCCGTTCTTTATAAGGTTGATGGCTGTTTTAATATCCTCCTGACCCGAAATGATGATCACCTGAATACCAGGATCAACTTCCTTGATCTTTTTCAGCACTTCGCTGCCATCCATATCGGGCATGGAATAATCAAGCGTTACAACCTCAGGCCGTTCGTGCAGGTGATTGAAGAAATCCTTGCAATTGTGATAACGTTTAACCTCATAGTCAGGATTAAGCGCCAGGTAGTGCTGCAGCATGGAGCCATACCATACATCGTCCTCAAGGATGAATATTTTTAAAGGGTGTTGGTTTTTCATTATAGTGAAAATCTGTAATATTAGAAACGATGGAATTTAGATTTTATTCCCAAAAAAAGAACGATTCCCCCTTCGAAACCTCTATTTCTTTTTTTCGCATAAGCTACTTATTATCAATCACTAATAGTTTCTCCTTAGTGGAATGAGGCGTATACGATACACGAAAATGCAGTAAATTCCGGGAAAACCGGCCCATTTAGTCACGCAACCGCTAAATTTTTGTGCACATTTAGCAGCTGTTTTTGAACATATGGCGGTTTACATATTAGGCCCCTATAGTATCTGTTGACCGTTCGTTATCTTTGTTTAATGAGCGTGAACCGGGAGCGCCTTAATCAAAGATTTGTTGAAGAATACCAGAAGCTGAACCCTCAGCAAAGGCTTGCTGTCGACACCATTGAAGGTCCCGTTATGGTTATTGCCGGGCCCGGCACCGGTAAAACCCAGATCCTCGCCAGCCGGATTGGCAAAATACTGCTGGATACCGATTCACAACCCCAGAACATACTTTGTTTAACATATACCGATGCGGGCGTGGTGGCCATGCGCCGGCGCCTGTCGCAGTTTATTGGGCCCGATGCCTACCGCGTTAACATCTACACTTTTCACGCTTTTTGCAACGATATCATCCAGGAAAACCTGTCGCTTTTTGAAAAAACTGCGCTGGACCCTATTTCTGACCTGGAAAGAATTGAGTTGTTCAAAAACCTGATTGATACTTTTCCAAAGAACCATGCGCTCAAACGCTACCGGGGCGATGTGTACTACGAAATACATAACCTGCAATCGCTTTTCAGTACCATGAAACGTGAAGGCTGGACGCCCGCTTTTATCAACGAACGCATTGACGCCTGGCTGGCCGATTTGCCTACCAGGGATGAATTCGTTTACAAACGGGCATACAAAGGTTTCAAAGCCGGCGATCTGAAGAAAGACAAGTTTGAGGAAGAAAAAGAGAAGATGGAAAAGTTGCGGGCTGCGGTGAATGAATTCGACCGTTTTCAGCAACTGATGCGTGAACGCAACCGGTATGACTTTGATGACATGATCAACTGGGTGATCAAAGCTTTTGAAGAAAACCCTGCCCTGTTAAACCGTTACCAGGAACAATTCCTGTACATCCTGGTTGATGAATTCCAGGATACCAGCGGTACGCAAAACCAGCTGGTAAAACTATTGATCAGCTATTGGGAAACACCCAACATTTTTGTAGTTGGCGACGATGACCAGAGTATTTACCGCTTTCAGGGCGCCAACGTGGAAAACATGTTGCAGTTTGCCAACTCCTACCGCGAAAGCCTGCTCACCGTTGTGCTTACCAACAATTACCGGTCGGCCCAACCCATTCTCGATGTTTCGATGACGCTCATCAACAATAACCAGGAGCGGCTGGTGAAACAAATTGAAGGCCTGAGCAAAAATCTTAAATCATCGCACCCGCGCTTCTTTGCACTGGAGCCAACGGATTCCATTCCTGCTATAAAGGAATACGAAACGCAGCGGCATGAAATGGTGGATATAACCCTGCAGGTGCAGGAGTTACTGGATCAGGGCATACAACCTGGAAAGATCAGCATCATTTACCGCGAAAATAAATATGGTGAAGAACTAAGCCAGTATTTCAAAACGCTGAACATACCGGTTTACAGCAAGCGTCATTTGAATTTATTGACGGAACCGTTCGCCAAAAAAATAATTCTACTCATAAAATACATTGCCGCCGAACATGATATTCCCTATGGCGGTGATGAAATGTTATTTGAGATCCTGCATTTCGACTGGTTTAACATTCCACCCATTGAAATTGCCAAGCTAAGCATTGAAGTGGCCGACAGGGCATTTGGCAATAACAAAACCTCCTTGCGCCGCTTATTGTACGACAAGGGAAATACTCCACCTGCTGATCTGTTCAGCAAGGGCCTGCACCCAGGTTTGCTACAGGCTACCAAAGCGCTGGAAAAGCTCATTTCTTCAGCACCCAATGTTACGTTGCAGGTACTGGTTGAAAGTATCATTCGCCGCACAGGTTTGCTGAACATCATTATACAAAGTCCCGAAAAAGCGTGGATGATGCAGGTGTTAACCGCCCTGTTCGATTTTATAAAAGATGAAACGCACCGCAATCCTTTACTGCAGTTGACAGACCTGGTTGAGATATTCGACCTCATGGAAAAAGAAGGATTGTCGTTGCCGCTGGTGAAAGTTAGTGGCAATGATAAAGGGGTGAACCTGTTAACTGCCCATGGTTCGAAAGGATTGGAATTTGAATATGTATTTATTGCGGGTTGCAATGCTTCCTCCTGGGAAAAAAAGCGCAAGCCTGGTGGTGGATACAAAATTCCCGAGAACGTATTTTTGAGTCTGGCCAACGGACCCGCTGTAAACGAAGCAGGCAAAAGCGATAAGGATATTGAAGAATTGCGCCGGCTGTTTTACGTGGCGCTTACCCGTGCAGAACAACACTTATTCATTTCTTATTGTAGATATAAAAATGATGGTAAGGAACTGGAACCTTCCATGTTCCTTGCTGAAATACAGGAACAGCACCAATTGC
This sequence comes from Niastella sp., assembly GCF_045805085.1. Taxonomy (NCBI): domain Bacteria; kingdom Pseudomonadati; phylum Bacteroidota; class Chitinophagia; order Chitinophagales; family Chitinophagaceae; genus Niastella; species Niastella sp. The sequence goes on along the minus strand of NZ_JBJMLX010000121.1, from coordinate 3,736 downwards.
CCGTTGAAAAGGTATTCATCAGCGACGAAGAATTAACAGAGTTTCAGCTAGTACAATTTGGGGAAACAGAAGCGCCCGAAATTAGCCGAATAGAAGAAGATTTCATCACTGCCCTGCTTGACAGGTTTGTGATGAACGTAACCGCGCTGAACAATTATTTAAAATGTCCGCTCGAGTTTTATTTCAAAAACCTGTTGCGTATTCCCTCACCCAAGAATGAAGCCACCGAATTCGGTTCGGCCATTCACCATGCACTGCAACGGTTCTTTGAAAAAATGAAGGAAAACAACAATGTTTTCCCCGGCAAGGCTGAGTTTATAGATGATTTTAACTGGTACATGCATCGCCATCGCGAAAATTTTACCCGCGAACAGTTTGAACGCCGTCTTGAATATGGTCAGGAAGTACTCAGCAATTATTACGATAAATACATTTTCACCTGGAACCGGATCGTTACGGTAGAAAGGAATATCCGCAACGTGGTTGTGAATGGGGTTCAACTTAAGGGTAAGCTTGACAAACTGGAGTTTGATGGCAAGCAGGTGAATATTGTGGACTATAAAACCGGCGACCCGGATAAAGCAAGGGCCAAACTACAGCCGCCCAGCGAAAAAGACCCCAATGGCGGCGATTACTGGCGTCAGGCCGTGTTTTACAAAATTCTGGTCGATAACTACGAAAGCCGGGACTGGCAGGTTATCAGTACCGAATTCGACTTTATTGAGCCTGATAAAAAGAAGGTATACCGCAAGGAGAAAGTAATTATAAAACCATCTGATATTACCACCGTTTCCCAGCAAATTGTTCAGGTATGGGAAAAGATCCAGAACCGGGAGTTTTATATCGGCTGTGGCAAAGAAGACTGCCATTGGTGCAATTTTGTTAAAACCAATAAAATGGCCATCGCTTTACACGACCTTACTGCAGAGGAAGAAGAAGGGTAGCCTGCCCGCCCCCTTTACCCCAATTTAACGGATTTTGAAGCAACAATTGTCAATAAAGGGCTTAAGTTTGCGGCCTTATGAAGTATGCTTCTTTATTAAAAATAGTTCCGCCGTTCCTTTTGATCCTTGCGCTGCTTCCGAGTACCCTGGTGCAAACAGGTTGCGCCAATATTATTCCCCCTACGGGTGGTCCCCGCGACTCCCTTCCACCAAAACTGGTGAGCGTTAACCCCCGCGATTCTGCCCGGAACTTTAATGGCAAAAAGATCGTACTGGAGTTCAACGAATTCGTTCAAATTGATAATATCCAGGAAAACCTGCTGGTATCGCCTGTACCCAAAATCAATCCGATAGTTGACTCCAAATTGCGTACAGTAACCGTAACGGTTAAAGATACCCTGCAACCTAACACTACCTATACCATAGATTTTGGTAATGCTATAAAAGATGTAAACGAGGGTAATATATTGAAGAATTTTACTTACATGTTCACTACGGGTAACAACCTCGATTCATTATCGCTTACCGGTAAAGTAATAATTGCCGAAACGGGTAAAACCGATTCTACTCTCATTGTAATGCTGCATAGAAATGGGGATGACTCGGCCGTCATAAAAGAAAAGCCCCGATATGTTGCCCGGGTTGATAATAAGGGTAATTACACTTTCAAAAACCTGCCTGCCGATTCATTTTCTTTATATGCCCTGAAAGATGAAGGCGGCCAGCGCCGCTACCTCAGCAACAGCCAGCTGTTTGCGTTTGCCGATGCACGGGTAATACCCGGTCTATCTCCCAAACCAATAACCCTGTATGCTTATACAGAAAAGGATACAGCTACAGCTAAACCAAAGAGCAATAAACCGGCACCACCACAGGCGGCCAGGCCTGCAAACAGCAAAAAAACTGATAAGCCGGTTCACCTGCAGGTTGAAACCAACCTGACCAGTAATGATCTGGACCTGTTAAGCCAGCTCGAATTACGGTTTGGCACCCCACTCAAAACTTTCGATAGCACCAAATTAATACTGGCCAGCGATAAAAATGAACCACTCACCAATTATCGCTTTATCAGAGACACCAGCAATAAAAAGGTGACCATTTCTTATGCCTGGACAGAAAATACGCCCTATAAACTCATTATAGACAAAGGGTTTGCTACAGATACTGCTGACCATGACATTGGCAAAAACGACACCATCAGCTTCCGCACAAAAAAACAAAGCGATTACGGACTGATACGCTTGCGTCTTATTAACCTCGACATAAAGAAAAACCCCGTTTTACAGTTTGTTGTGGGCGACCAGGTAAAATATGCCTATCCTATGAGCGGCAAGGAGTTTAATGCCAAATTGTTTCAACCCGGTGAGTATGACCTGCGCATTTTATACGATGACAATAAAAATGGCATTTGGGACGCGGGGTCCTTCTTTGGACATCATCAACAACCCGAAAAAGTACTTCCCATCAGTCGCAAACTAACCGTTAAAGCCAACTGGGATAATATAGTCGATATCACTCTTTAGAAATGAAGAGTGTCGTGAATACCACAAAAAATAAGCATGGGTACCTTTTTGTAACTCTGCATTTTATACGTAAAAAGTGTTTCATCGAACTTAAAACCGGGAACTGGCAACTTCAAATTATCTTTGCAGTATGGAATTCTCTTCTTCTTTGTTGGAAAGTGCGGTGAGTGAATTTGCCAAATTGCCAGGTATTGGTAAAAAAACAGCCTTGCGGCTGGTTCTGCATTTATTAAAGCAGGACCCTGGTAATGTGGAAGCATTTGGTGAGGCAGTGCTTAAAATGCGCCGGGAAATAAAGTTTTGCGAACGTTGTCATAACGTGGCAGATTCTACCACCTGTGCTATCTGCGCCAATCCGTTACGCAAGCAGGAGCTTATTTGTGTGGTAGAAAATATTCGCGATGTTATTGCCATTGAAAGCACCCAACAGTTCAGTGGAGTTTACCATGTGCTGGGCGGCATTATTTCGCCCCTCGATGGTGTGGGTCCCGACCAGCTTACTATTGAACCTCTTATACAACGCATAGCTAAAGAAAAGACAGAAGAACTCATCTTTGCCCTCAACCCTAATATTCAGGGCGATACCACCATTTATTATATACAGAAAAAGCTACAGGGAACACCTGTCAGAATAACAACTATAGCCCGGGGCATTGCCTTTGGCGGCGAACTGGAATACGCCGATGAAATGACCCTTGCCCGCAGCATTACCAACCGCCTGCCGGTTGAAAAGTATGTGCAGCACTAGGCGGGTGGTTACAGCCAGTAATGGCGCTATGCATTAATACTTAGCCAATAACAACAAGTTTGCTATTAACATAACAAGCTGTAAATTTGCATCCGCATAGGCGGATTTGTTTATTGTTCGGCCTATGCATCCTGAGCAGGTTGGGATCCGATAACTGGCATCCTGATAATATTGGGCAAATGCTAAAACTGAACTAATAAACGAAAAGAAACTCTCGCTAAAACAGTTTCCCAACGTTTACAAGTTCGGTTCGCTATTATAGAGTCGCCGATAGTAACCACTATCGACATTGTTTCGCCGTCTGGCAAACACCTCACTCGTCCGGTTCTGCTCATCAACATAAAACGTTTTGAAAAATAAAGGAGGGCAGCATGAAAACAATACAACAAAGTCTGAAAGAACGGATCCTGATCATCGATGGCGCCATGGGCACCATGATCCAACGGCATAAGCTTGAAGAAGCTGATTATCGCGGCGAGCGTTTTAAAGACTGGGCAAGCGACCTAAAAGGCAATAACGAC
>NZ_JBJMLX010000120.1:0-3305 GCF_045805085.1 Niastella sp. | reverse complement strand
TTTACCCATTTCTTTTCCCGTTCAACCTGGAAGAATGCGTTTGAACAGGCTGGTTTTGCCACCTTCCAGGAAACAAAGTTTACGCCGTTTATGTCTGTTTTTAATTGTAACCCCTAACTATTATGGAAATACACTTCCAGATCATTGGCTTCTTGTTTATTGTGCTGGCACTGAGTCATTTCATCTTTCCCCGGTATTTTAACTGGAAGCAGGAACTGGCCAAACTGAGTTTGGTGAACCGGCAAATTATGGTAGTGCACTCCTTCTTTATTGCATTAATGGTGTTGTTGATCGGCCTGCTTTGTCTTACTTCTGCCCATGAATTAATAACCACCCCTTTAGGAAAACGAATTTCATTGGGATTGGGAATATTCTGGAGCGCCCGCCTGGTGATCCAGTTTGTTGGTTATTCTTCAAAGCTTTGGAAAGGCAGGTTGTTTGAAACGGGCGTGCATGTTTTGTTTGCTATCTTCTGGACATACATAAGTGTGGTGTTTATTAAAACGTATATTTCCTGACAGCCAGGATCATTTTGGATACAACTACCCTCAATTCGGACACATACGCCCCTTGCCATTGTTGGACTTTTGTGATACAAAATTGAATTACAAAAATGAAAACAATCTTTATTACAGGCGCTTCAACCGGCCTGGGCAAAGCAACCGCAAAATTATTCGCCGCACAGGGCTGGCAGGTAATTGCCACCATGCGCAATCCTTCTGTTGAAAAAGAATTGAGTTCGATCAGGAACATAACTTTATTGCCATTGGATGTTACCAACCCCGCTCAGATAAAAGAAACTAGAGAAAAGGCCATCGCAATGGGCAATATAGATGTGGTGTTCAACAATGCCGGCTATGGTTTAATGGGCCCATTAGAGGCCGTGACAGATGAACAGGTAACAAAGCAACTAAATACCAACCTGTTAGGGGTGATAAGAGTTACCCAGGCATTCATTCCCTATTTCCGGGAGAAACAAGGCGGCCTCTTTATTACCACAACCTCCATTGGCGGGTTTATCACTTACCCCTTCAGCGCCATGTACCATGCAACAAAATGGGCACTGGAAGGCTGGAGTGAAAGCCTTGCTTTTGAATTAAAAAAGATAGGGGTGGATATTAAAACGGTTGCGCCCGGTGGAATCAAAACTGACTTCCTGAATCGCTCTGCCGAGTATACTGCACACCCGGTGTACGACAAATGGGTTGACCAGTTATTCTCGAAAATTGACCCCAATAGATTCACTCTGGCCGAACAAATTGCGGAAGTGGTATATGAAGCAGCAACAGATGGCAAAGATCAATTACGATATATTGCGGGCGAGGATGCGAAAGCCCAATATGCACATCGAATTCAGGTAGGGGAGGAGGCTTTCAGGAAGAACATGGAACAGATCTTTTTTGCCGAATGAACCCGTTAACTTTGAAGAGTGAAAAAAGAAGAAAACAGTCCGCAGAAATTTGATTCTATCTCTGGCCTGCACCGGGTGCTGGGGTTGCCAAAACCCCTGCACCCGCTGGTAAGCCTGATAGACAATACAAATATAAAAGTGGAGAAGGACAGGCTGCCGCCAGCTTTTTTGTTTGATTTCTATAAGATCTCGTATAAAGAAAAATTACAGGGGCGGTTGAAGTATGGTCAAAACTATTATGATTTTGAAGAAGGCAGCCTGGTATTTACGGCGCCCGGTCAGGTGATGGCCATTGCAGATGATACAGAATACTTAGGCAAGACCCTGCTCTTTCATCCCGATTTTATCAGGATTTATCCGTTAGGTCAGCATATCAAAAAATATGGTTTCTTTTCTTACGCCATTCATGAAGCCCTGCATTTGTCGGAAAAGGAAAAAGAGGTGATCCTGGGTGTTTTCAAAAATATGAACAGTGAGCTGCATGCCAACATCGACGATTTTAGTCAGGATATTATAGTCTCACAAATTGAGCTGCTGTTAAACTACAGCAATCGTTTTTACAAGCGTCAGTTTTTAACGCGCAAAGCAGTGAATAACGATCTGCTGGCAAAGCTCGATGACCTGCTGAATGATTACTTCAATGATCAAACTGCCTTGATGAAGGGATTGCCTTCCGTACAGGACCTGGCTGAGCAGTTACATGTGTCGCCCGGTTATTTAAGTGATCTGCTTCGTTCATTGACCGGACAAAGTACCCAGCAGCACATTCACAATAAAGTAATTGAAAAGGCGAAAGAAATTCTAAGCCAAAGTAATTTATCGGTTGCAGAGATTGCTTATCAATTAGGGTTTGAACGACCGCAATCGTTTAATAAACTCTTCAAACAAAAAACAAAGGTATCGCCGTTGGAATACAGGAAGTCGTTTAATTAAAAAACAAAAAAGGTCTGCCGGCTAACCGGTAGACCTTTTTGCTGTAATGCTAATATCTACAACTAAATGCTGAAAAGCTTTATTGCTCCAGTTTTATTTCGCCGATATCAGTTGCCTGTCCATCAGCTACAGTAACACCATCTTTAGCGGCGTTCTTGTAAGGTGGCTTGGCTTCAATAATTACCCTGTAGGTGCCCGGTTTGGCATCTGTAATTTCAAAAGTGCCCTTATTGATCTCTGCTTTTAAAGTGTCGGTAGACGACAGCGCCCATGCTCTAACAGCAGCATCTGCCGGATTCACTGTTCCCTTTACGGAACCCACTTTAACAGCATTAAAAGCAAACAATCCGGCGGCAGCGAAAGCTATTGCTGCCATACTCATCTTGGCATTTTTCATAACTCAACAAAATTATAGGTTAAACAAAATGGTTACAATTTCTTCAGCTACAAGACCTATAACCTAAGGTAGAAATTACTAATTAATCATCGTTGATGTACTAGGCATGACAAGTACTATGCCAGAACAATCCGATAGGTATAAGAAATTATTTTAACATTTTTTTCCCTGGTGGTGGCATAATTATTTTTTCACGGCTTGTAGAATAATGTCAACACTTGCTAACTTCGTTTGCGTACCCTGGTTAGTAAACAGTGGATATATCAGCCCCCAATTAACCCGCTATTATTGGCCCTCACTATTTGCATCCATATTTATTATCAAAATAAATGATATCTGTCTGATTTTGACAGCCGGGGAACCATAATACGGTTATTAAGCCCGCGTTTATGTTCTATACCGGTTATTGGACGGTTTACCGGTAAAACCCGGCCATATATCTATTTTTGAAACGGAAAACCAACATTTTTTAAGGATATTACGTAAGTATTAGGAATAACCAATATGATGAGAAAAAATCTACAAGGACTGTTAGCCTGTTTTGTGTGTATGATAGGGAGTATG
>NZ_JBJMLX010000119.1:0-2934 GCF_045805085.1 Niastella sp. | reverse complement strand
GTTCCCACAAAGAAACCCTTCTTTGCAGCATTTACAGAAGACATCTGGGCCGTGACCATTGGCGGTTTCGTCATCATTGCCATCCTGCTCTTAACCACGCTGGTGACCGGTTTCAAATTGCAATTGCCGGGGTATCAATGGGCGACTACCAGTGATTTAATCGATAAAGTATTATCGTTTAAAAATATGCTGTTGATCCTTCAAACCTGGTTAATCATCCTGGTACTGAGTGGAACCGCCATTGGTTTATCAGGCGGCAGCATTAAGAATTTTGCGGCAGGGTTCTCCCTGATCTATGTACTGGCCATTATTGCGCAGGTGATTGCAGGTAATAAACTGGTTGATTATTACGGCTTGGAGTATGTGATCTTTGCCCTGGTACTGGGTTTGTTGTTTGGTAATGTAATTAAATTACCTGTTTGGCTGAAAGAGGCAGCCCGCTCGGAATTCTTTATAAAAACCGGATTGATCATCCTGGGCGCCGGCACTTTGTTCACTGATATCATTAAAGCCGGTATGCCCGGTCTTTTGCAATCGGTGCTGGTGGTGAGCGTCGTTTGGTTTGTAGCGTTATGGATAAGCCGGAAATTAAAAGTAGACGATGAATTTGGCGTTATCCTTGCCTCGGCTGTGGCCATTTGTGGCGTATCCGCAGCTATTGTGGCCGCCGGCGCCATTAAAGGCGATAAAAAGAAATTGTCGTATGTAACCACGATCGTGCTGCTGGTAGCGGTTCCCATGATGGTGTTGCAACCCTGGCTTATTAAGGTGCTGCATATGCCGGAGATCGTTGGCGGCGCCTGGCTGGGTGGAACCCTGGATACAACGGCCACTGTATCAGCTGCGGCCGAACTGGTAGGGGAGAAGGCCGCCAAAGCCGGGGTGATCGTTAAATTCTCCCAGAATGTATTGATTGGCGTGGCTGCGTTCTTCATAGCCATCTGGTGGACATACCGCAAAAACCCAACGTCACAAACGACAGAAACGCCGGGCATAGGCGTGGTATGGGAACGCTTTCCAAAATTTGTGTTGGGCTTTGTGGCTGCTTCCCTGGTATTCTCTTTTCTGATCCCTACAACTCTTACTGCCAATGTAGGTGGAACACTAAAAGGGCTTCGCACCATATGGTTTGCCCTTGCCTTTGTATCTATTGGGTTGGAAGCCCGGTTTGGCGACCTGGTAAAAACCGAAGGCGGCCGCCCGGCGCTGGCATTTATCGGGGCGCAGTTCTTTAACATCCTCTGGACCTTGTTATGGGCATACCTGCTGTTTGGCGGCATCCTGTTCCCCGTTCCGGATATAAAATAACCCCAAACTGTAACATTTGCATACCAGGATATTGGTACGGTATATGTATTTTAGCTGCCGAAAATAAATACCATGCAGCGTAGTCGATATTCATTACTCGTTATCAGTATCCTGTTTTTTCAATGTTCCCTGTATGCTCAATCAGCGCGGGTGCGGGAAGACTTTGATAACAACTGGACCTTTCATTTGGGTGAGGTGGCCCATGCTAAAGACGCCGATTTTAATGATGCCTCCTGGCGTAAGCTGAACCTGCCGCACGACTGGAGCATCGAGCTGCCATTCGATTCAACAAGTCCTACCAATAACAGCGGTGGCTGCTTACGCGGCGGGCTGGGCTGGTACCGCAAAACATTTACGATACCTGCAACCGACAAAGGCAGGATCATTTATATAGATTTTGACGGCGTATACCGCAACAGCGAAGTGTTCATCAATGGACATTCGCTGGGCATGCGGCCGAACGGGTATATTTCATTCCGTTATGAGCTCTCGCAATTTTTGAATTATGGCGGAAAGAATGTGATTGCCGTAAAAGTAGATAACAGCCAGCAGCCCAACAGCCGCTGGTACAGCGGCAGCGGTATTTATCGCAATGTATGGCTGGTGAAAACCGGCACTACCAATATTGAGAACTGGGGTACCTACGTAACTACGCCCTCCGTGTCTGCTTCCTCGGCAAAAGTTACCGTCACCACTTCATTAACCGGCACGGGCGAGTATTGTGATGTTACCACAACCATTATCAATGCAGCAGGCACCCCTGTGGGCACGCAAACACAAAAAGGCCTGCATGTCGGTTCTTTACAAACCCTTCCGCAAACATTCAGTATAGCAGCGCCTGTTCTGTGGAGCCTGGAAAATCCCTATCTCTACAAAGCGGTTACGAAAGTGATGAGCAAAGGAAAGGTCACCGATGAGTATACCACCACATTTGGCATTCGCAGTTATAAATTCGATGTCGACAAGGGATTTTTCCTCAATGGAAAACACGTGAAAATTGTAGGCGTATGCAATCACCACGACCTGGGTTGTTTGGGAACAGCCATCAATACCCGGGCTATAGAGCGGCAATTACAGATCCTGAAAGGCATGGGGGTGAATGGTATTCGAACCTCGCATAACCCACCGGCGCCTGAATTGCTCGACCTGTGCGATAAAATGGGTTTTATTGTTATGGACGAAGCGTTTGATATGTGGAAGCAGCGCAAGGTAGATTTCGATTACAGCAAAGACTTTGACGAATGGTACAAGCAGGACCTGAAAGACCAGGTATTGCGCGACCGCAATCACCCCTCTGTATTTATCTGGAGCCTGGGTAATGAAATTCCCGAACAACATGCGAAAGGCGGTGACACCGCCGGCGTGGTGTTGCTGCGCGAAATGCAAAAAATCGTACGCAGTCTCGACGACCGGCCCACCGTTACCGCCAACAATCATACAGATGATAATAACCAGCTGTTGCGATCGGGCATCAATGACCTGATTGGTTATAATTACAACCAGGGCATCTGGATGTCGGAACATGTGCAAAAGAAATGGGGACGTAAACCGTTCATTGTAACTGAATCGGTATCGGCAATTCAATCAAGAGGGCATTATGATCTGCCATCAGACAGCATGCGCGTT
>NZ_JBJMLX010000118.1:0-11473 GCF_045805085.1 Niastella sp. | reverse complement strand
CACCAATAGTAGGTAAATCCTTTTCTCCTTTAATCTTTTGATTTATGAGGTTAATATAAAAGTTAAGCTTACCTGCATACTCAGGCTTAAAGTCATTTACTTTTAATTCAAAAACAACGAAACAATGCAAATGGTAATTGTAAAACAGCAGGTCAAGGAAGTAGTCATCATCTTCAACGGTTAAATTATACTGGTTGCCTACATAGGCAAAACCTCTTCCCAGTTCAAGTGTAAACTTCTTTATGTGAAGCATTAAGGCTTTTTCCAACTCACGCTCCTGAACTTCATTAGTAAGACCTAAAAAATCAAACATATAGGGATTCTTGAGCGTTTCCTGAGCCAAGTCAGAATACGGCTCTGGCAGGGTCAATTCAAAATTGGTAATAGCATTCCCCTGACGAAGGTGCAGCTGATTTTCAATCTGCATAGTTAAAATCGATTTGCTCCAGCCATTTTCAATCGATTTTTTAAGATAAAAAAGCCTTTCATTCCCGGCTTTTGTTTTATTCAGTAACACAATATGGTGGGACCATGGAATTTGTGCAACCAGTGGTTGCATAAATTTAAACACATGATTATCATTATTTTGTAATTCTGCAACCGGTGGTTGCACAATTGGCTCTCGTGGCCAGTCTTCGGCAAAACTTTTCATATACCAAAGGTTTCTGACCGACAATCCTTTAAAGTCCGGGAATGCTATTTTAAGATCCCGGGCAAGCTTTTCAATCACTTTGGTGCCCCAACCTTCCTGCTGTTGTTGTTGCGAAATGGCATTGCCAATTTCCCAATACAATTCCAATAATTCTGTATTTACAGCAATAGCCGCTTTTAAGCGGGCCTTTCTGATCTTTGTCTTTAAACTTTTAAGTACACTGAGATATCTTTTGTCCATCGCTCCCATGCATGTTCAATTGAGGTTAACAAATAATGAAGGAATCTTTCGAGAGACTGAATGGTTGGTAGGGGATAAAGGTAACCGTTATAATTGATATAGTAAAAAAACAAATGCATCCCGATAAATCGGAATGCATTGATAAAAAATTGACACTATTCTCTAAAACACATTATACCCAAAGCTCACATAGTACAAACCGCCTATGCTTGGATTGCCAAAGGCAGTATTATAATACTTATTCAACAAATTGGTGGCGCCAAGCTTGATCATACTTCTGATCTTTGGCAGGCGATAATTAACCTGGCCATCCAGTGATCCAAATGACGCTACCTGGCCAGTGCCAAAGGTTCCTTGCCACAGCATTTCATCCTGCCAGCGATACAGGATGTTAAAACCCCAGTTTGAATTATTTACCTTTTCATTGCCGAATGTAACGTTGTAACGTACTTTGGGCGTATTGAAGAAAGTTACCAGCCCCTCGTCTACATTATGTAACTGGTCGCCTGAAACGTTTACGCCCACCTGGTAGCCTTTTATCAGGTTATAATTTACGCTTACGCCCCAGCCTATTGCATTTACTGTATTTTTCGAATTGTAAATAAATGAATAGTTATCGGTAGTAAACGGACTCAATAATGCTGCCTTATCGGTGCCGGCATTTTGTGACCTTCCTACAGCCTGACGGCCCAGGAAATCCTTATACTGGCTATAATAACCATACGCATCTATTAACAGGTCTTTGGTTATTAAACCGCGATACCCTATTTCATACGAGTTGGCTATTTCCGGTTTCAGTGTTCCAAAATCGGCCACTACCAGGTCATTCGGATTGGCAGTTGTTCTGAACTTGGTTATACTTTCAGCTGTATACGCCGGACTTGCATCGAAATGAAAGAAAGTATAAAAATCGGGCATACCGCCAATGAGCACACTGGCCGGGGTTTTCAGGTTGATCCATTGGTCCTGCGTGGAAGGGAATCGATATGCCTGCTGATACGATAAGCGGAAGCTGTTGTCTTTGGCCACTTTTATCAGGGCTGTAGCCCGCGGCGTAAATCGCCCTTTGAAATTTTCATTCTTATCGTAACGACCAGATACTGTTAATTTCAGCAGGTCGTTAATCACCCATTTGGAGACCTGCGCATATCCGCCTACTTCACTAATACCGATTCTACCCGCTGTATCGGAAAATATGGTTCCATGGGAGTTTAATGAATACAACCGGTAGCTGGCGCCTACCAGCACCTCAGCCCATTTTATTTTATCGCTGAAATTGTACTGTCCTTCGAAATGATACATATCGGTTTCATCCATGAATTTGGCGCCGCCTTCTTTTATTGATATGTTGGTCCATTTATCAAAAGCTTCTTTATATTCAGGTGTACCCGGTAAAAATCTACCAATATCGGCATAACTCCTGGCAGCGCCATGTGCTGATGCGTCGGGCAAAATAGTACCCGGAGGTGTGTTGGGCAATATGCCCAGTTTGGCAGCACCATATGTACCGGTATATTGTTGAAACCAGGCCGCATCAGACTTCCAGGCCCGGTTAATGGCCACGGCAGCTGTAGTAGCAGTGAAAGCATCACCTGAATTCTCCTGGATGGTATAACCGCGAACAAACCAGTTTTTACCTTTTACTTCCAGCTTATACTGACCCATTTTCAGATTCTTGACGCTGTAGCGGTCGGCCCCGGTATACACGGTAGTACCGGTTCCCCAGTTACCCATTAATATGGCTTCAACATTCTCTGTTAATTTATAACGCAACTCTCCAGACACTTTTACATTATAGGTATTATAATCAACCAGGTCTTTTTCATTATATCCCGTTCGGCTTACATATTGAGTACCAAACGTTCCCTTATAATTATTGTTAGGAGCATTACTGGTAGGTATCAGGAAAGGCAGTGCCTGAGCAAATGTTGGATTGACTCCCTGCCAATAGGCAGCAATTTGTGAAGGCGTCATTCCAAGCGCAATTTGTTGGTCAAGTCCAGCCAGGGCAAGATTACCATTCGGCATACCGGCAACTTGTTGCCGCGCCGCCAGTGCTAACCCCTGCATACTGGCGCTGGCTTCATCACCAAACACATTCACGCCGTCGTAATTGGGATCTGATGTACGATCGCCAGGTTTCAATTCACTTAGCACATTATTTCTATTCAGATTACGATAATCGGTAGCCTGCCAGTCATCTGCTTTTATAAACTGACCCGAAATTCTGAAAGCAAGCTTTTCTCCGATCTTTTTGGCATAACGAAGCGACCAGTCGTAATACGGTGTGGCATTGTCCTGAGCGGGATCGTTAAAATGCATAAATCCCTGTTTCACCTGGAAGCTTAGCCCCTGGTATTTGAACGGATCTTTACTGGTCATTAACAGCGTACCATTCATACCGCCTGAGCCATAGAGGGCTGATGAAGCGCCCTGTAACAATTCTACGTTGTCAACATCCAATTCGGTTTGACCAACGATATTGCCGACGCTGAAATTTAAACCGGGGGCCTGGTTATCCATTCCATCAACCAGTTGGTTAAACCGCAGGTTACCACTGCCGTTAAAACCGCGCGTGCTGATAGTACGGAAGGTTAAACTCGATGTTGTAAGATCGACACCTTTCAGATTAGCTACGCCATCATAAAAGTTTGGTGCAGCTGATGCGCGAATGGCCCCCACATTCATGCGTTCAATTGACACAGGCGATTCCAGAATGCGTTCCGGCACGCGGCTGGCCGAAACAACCACCTCGGCACCTAAACTGGAACCGGGTTCAAGGTCTACATCAATGGCCCCGGCACTAGATACTGCTACATCCTTTGCAGCAAAACCTACTGACGAAACTACAAGGGTAAGGGGCAATGCATGGGAAGTGGTGAGCTTGAAACTTCCTTTATCATTGGTAAAGGTTCCGGCATTTGAGCCTTTGATCGATACCGTAGCAAAAGGAATTACTTCTTTGTTTGTACTATTTCGTACGGTCCCGGAAATAGTGGTTTGAGAGCTGGCAGCAATCGTAAACATTAAGAGCAAGGATAAAGCTGCCAGGCAACGAGAGTATCTACTCATAGCATGGAGTTTTTATGGTTATCAAGCAAAATACGACTTGTAATTTTTAACAGAAAATTTTATTTAATCACATCTTGTTGATTTTGTTGATATTTCGGGAATTCTTTTTTTTCATGATATTCCGCACCTCTGGTATCTTCGGCCTATGAAATCATTACAATTTCCGCAGCAGACGAACTTTTACAAAGGTAAGGTCAGAGATGTGTATACCATTGACGATCAGTGGCTCGTAATGATAGCCAGTGACCGGATCTCTGCATTCGATGTGATATTACCCCGCCCCATTCCTTATAAAGGACAAGTATTAAATCAGATTGCTGCATATATGCTGCAGGCTACCCGCGACATTTGTGCCAACTGGTTAGTATCGGTACCAGCACCTAATGTATCTATCGGCAAAAAATGTGTGCCATTTAAAATTGAAATGGTGGTTCGGGGTAATTTAACGGGTCATGCGTGGCGCACCTATGCCGGTGGAAAACGCGAATTATGCGGTGTTCCCTTACCCGAAGGCATGAAAGAAAATGATTATTTCCCCACTCCTATTATAACGCCAAGCACCAAGGCTGAAGCAGGTCATGATGAAGACATATCAAAAGAACAGATCATTGCTACCGGACTGGCATCGGCTGAAGACTGGGCTATACTGGAAGATTATACGCTGAAGCTGTTTGCACGTGGTAAAGAAATTGCCGCCAAACAGGGACTGATATTAGTAGATACAAAATATGAGTTTGGCAAGATCGGCGACACCGTTTTTTTGATGGATGAGATCCATACGCCGGACAGTAGCCGCTATTTTTATGCAAATGGCTTTGAAGAAAGACAAAAAACCGGCGAACGCCAGCAACAGCTCAGTAAAGAATTTGTGCGCGAATGGCTTATTGCCAACAATTTTATGGGCAAGGAAGGACAAACCGTTCCGGAAATGAGCGATGAATGGATCAACACCATTTCAAAAAGATATATTGAGTTATATGAGAAGGTTATTGGGGAAAAGTTTGTTCCCCAGCATCTTTCAGAGGAAGAGACTTTTAGCCGCGTTACCAACGAACTGGCTAAGTTGAAAAGTTAAGGGTTGATAGTTGCAGTTTTAACAATCCATTATTATATATAATATTCTAAAAAGTCCTCCGCATAATGCAGAGGACTTTTTTAATGTTTACTATTTACCCTTTTTATTGGGGTTATTTTCTTTTTTATGCTTACCCTTTGCTGCCATTTGGGTTTGCAAATCTTCATCGTATGGCTTAACAATCCGGTGTTTATCATCTGCTTTACCTAACGAAGTAGAAGGACCACCCTTTGCCGCCATATCTCTTTCCTGATCCGCTTCACTCGATGCGAATCCCTTTCTATCTGATTTTTCGTTTGGCATAATAATGTGTTTTAGTTCATTACTAATACAAAAAAATTCATGCCATGAACGAAAGGGCAATTAACTTATCACCGTATCTTCCATGTATGAAACACATATGTACCATCCTGCTATTGCTTGCCATTTCCGTTATTGCCAATTGCCAAACGAATTACTATTTAGTAATTGGTACCTATACCCGCGGAAACAGCGAAGGCATATATGTTTATAAAATGAATACCGAAACCGGTGATGTGAGTTACGTAAGCAAGGCCACCGCTTCCAACCCTTCCTATCTCGATCTTTCGCCTGATGAAAAATTTGTGTACGCCGTAAATGAAGACGCCAACGACAAAGGCAGTGTGTCGGTTTTTTCGTTCGACAAAACCAATGGTGCATTAAAATATATCGATAAACAAACCAGCGGTGGCGACCACCCTGCTTATGTAGCTGTAAATAATACCGGCAAATGGGTGGCCGTAGCCAATTATACCGGCGGCAGCTTTTCTACGTTGCCAATTATGGCCAATGGTACGCTGGGCGTTCCTACTACCATTCAACATACAGGCAGCAGCGTTAATAAGGAGCGGCAGGAGAAACCACATGTGCATTCTACCGTTTTCTCACCCGATGATAAATACATTTTTGTGCCTGACCTCGGCATTGACAAGGTGATGATCTATTCATTTAACCCAGGCAGTGGTAAGCCCGAACCGGCGCCTGTACCTTTTGCAGCAGTTCCGGCAGGCAGTGGTCCGCGCCATTTTACGTTTCATCCCAATGGCAAACTGGCCTACCTGGTTGAAGAAATGGGTGGCGAAGTATCGGGCTATAAGTATAACAACGGAAAGTTGTCGTTGATCCAACGCATCTCCACCTATCCGGCCAATTTTAAAGAAAAGAAATGGTCGGCTGATATTCATATTTCTCCTGATGGCAAATTTCTGTATGCGTCTAATCGCACGCCGGCTAATGACATTGCCATTTTCTCCATTGCCAAAAACGGCAAATTAACCTTCGTAGGTTCTGAACCAACGAAAGGCGATGTGCCGCGCAATTTCTCTATCGATCCTACAGGGAACTTTTTGTTGGTGGCCAACCAGGAAAGCGACAATATCGTGGTGTTTAAGCGGAATAAAGAGACTGGTTTGCTGACCGATACCGGCAAACGCATTCAGGTAGGTAAACCCGTTTGTTTGAAGTGGGCAAATGAACGCTAAACGCCTGTTTCAAGTTACAGGTTTCAGTTTTTTTTATGATTAACAAAGTTAATTAGCTTGTTGATGAGGCTTGTTTGCAGTTTTTTTACCTGAATTCGATCGCAAAGCCCCTGTTTTGAAAGAAACACACCCAGGTATGAAAACTTTTGTGGTCATCTGCGTAGTGTTGGTCGTAAGTTGGTCGATTTACATCCTAAGTCAGGTGTTTTCATCCATAAATTCAAAACATGGTCCATATTTCGGCTATTTATCAGCCCATTACGCGTACTTCTTCCAAATTCTTTGAAGGAATTCTGTTTTCCTTACAACTTTTTTAAAATCCTGGAAGGAATAGAGAATTCCTTCAGGCATTTCCCTTTTCCCTGCAACTTTTCTGAATTCCTTCCGGGAATCCTTGTTTCCTTTTAACCTTTTTGATTTCCCAGAAGGAAAAGAGAATCCCTGCCGGGTTTTCTGATTTCCCGAAAGGTTTTGCCGTTTCCTGAAAGGAATAACGAATTCCTACAAGGACAACTCGTTTCCATACAGGAGTATCCTAAAATGGAGGATTTGAGCACAATTGATATAGAAAAAGACGATACGTTGTGTACCCGGTAACCGGCTCCCAAAACCTGGTTCCCTGAAACTTGAAACCTGAAACCCGCCTACTCCCCCAACCTGGGCCTCAGCCGGTGGCGCGATTTATTGAAGATATTCCGTCCTTTATCGATTCCCTTGCGGAGTTCTTTGCGTTCTTCTTCGGATAAATGAATAAAATCCTGGCATTCCTTGCTGCAGCAACCTTCATATTGCTGGCGGCAATTTTCGCATTGAATAAACAACAGGTGACACCCATCGTTGGCACAATTCGCATGGGTATCTGCGGGGTTGCCGCACTGGTGACAACGGGCAATAATATCGGGTGTGATCCGCTCCCCCAGCCTGTTGTCGAACACAAAGTTCTTTCCAATAAACTTGCTGTCGAGCCCGTTTTCCTGTACCTGTTTGGCATAATTGATAATGCCGCCTTCCAGGTGAAATACGTTCTGAAACCCGTGGTGCAACATGTACGCACTGGCTTTTTCGCAGCGGATACCGCCGGTGCAATACATAATGATATTTTTATCTTTTGCGTCTTTCAGCATGTCAACCGCCATGGGTAACTGCTCGCGAAAGGTATCGCTGGGCACTTCCAGGGCTTTTACAAAATGGCCCACCTCATACTCATAGTGATTGCGTATGTCAACCACAATGGTTTCGGGATCGTTCAGCATGGCATTCAACTGTTCGGCATTTACATACCGGCCTTTGTTGGCCATGTTGAAAGTTTCATCGGTAATGCCATCGGCTACGATCTTGTCGCGCACTTTTATTTTCAGCACCCAAAACGATTTACCGTCATCGTCTACCGCAATGTTCAGACGCAACCCGTTCAACGGTTCAAAAGAATATAAAAAGGTTTTGAATGCCTCGAAATTTCCGGCCGGTACACTGATCTGTGCATTGATGCCTTCGTGTGCCACGTAAATACGGCCAAACACTTTTAATGTCTCTAAATGCTTGTACAGTTCGTTGCGGAATTCTTCAGGTTCGGCGATGGGGAAATACTGATAAAAAGAAATGGTAGTACGGGGTTCTGTTTCCTGGTACAAAAGTTCTTTCAGCTCCTTCTGGGAGACGCGGTTGTGTAATATTGCCATTTTTGAATTTTTGCGACCGCTTGCAGGGCAGTCAAAAATTATAAACGCGGCAAATTTACGAATCAATTGGCAATGCGCAATTGGCAAATTATTCCTAAACGGCGTCAGTTCGCCAATAATCGAACCCGCCGCATTCGCGAACCCCTGCCTATTGTCAATTGTTTATTGCCTATTGATTTTATAGTTTCCCAAAGCCTCTGATACCCAACCGGATACCGAAAGCGGAAACCTTGTCTTTGTCGAAGCCCCAAACCAGGTCGAGCCGGGCTATTTTGAGGATGTTTTCAAAACCGGCGAATACTTCAATGTATTCTTTATCACTATCCACGTACAGCGCATTGGCGCCCGTTACCAGGTACCAGTTTAAAGCGCGGAAATGGGGGATCTTATTGGTGAGCAGGCCATTGAAGTGATGTTCAATATGCCCTTCTGCATACAACCGGTTTTTATTGCTGTATTTGTAATAAGGCAATAACTGGAAACCATACAGGTATTCGGCAGAAGCCAGGATCTCGTTCCCGTTAAAATGATTATAATCTATCACAGCTACACTGTCGCGCCGTATAAAGCCGCCCAAACTCATCTTATAGCGAAAATTACCACCCAGGTTCAGGTCGAGGTTTTGCTGCACATCGAACCGCCATTTGGAATAATCGATATCACTGCCCAGCCAGTTTTGAATACCCTTCCGGTACGATAAGGTAAACAACGGGTAATGGGAACCCACATTTACGATCCTGTCGGGGTACTCGATGTATTTAGCTCCGGGCAACCAGCTTATTCCAATTCTTCCGATCAATGCCTGATGGCGTTTAAAGTTTTCCGCCATGATCTCAATGGGATAGTTAGGCGTAAACTGAACGTTCTTGCGGTTACCCACTGAATAGTTGGTGGTATTTTCCAATGGAATGCGGTCTTCATATTTCAAGCCGCCAAAAACCGTGATCCCATTTCCCACTTCTTTTGAAAAATTGAACTGCGCATACCATGCTTCATAAAACTTGGCATAGTTACGCTCGAATAACCAGCTGCGAATGGTATTACTCAGCTGACTGATGGGATTGGTATTATTGACCTGGTACACCCATTTACCACCGCTTAGCGAGAAGGAAGAAAAATACTTTTTACCATATGTATACGTAAACGTACCGCCTGCATTGAGGTGATGGTTGCTGAGCCCGTACCGGATGGCGGGTTCTATACTAAACGCATGGCGGAAACCGGGAATGGTATCGAGCAGTTTAGTATAGCTGCCGCCGAAATTACCTAACCAACCTTCCACGGTATTGTATGCAATGGTTTCCAGTAACGGGTTCACACTGTAGATCTCCCGTTTTTTCTCCCGATAGAACAGTTGCCCTGTTGCTATCAACGGGAACAGGTGTGGTTTATTCCGGCGGCGATCGATAGAATCGAGGTAATGCGGATCTTTATGCGCTTTCTCCAGGCTGTCCTTCTTGAAATAATCGGCTACTTCTTCAGCCTGCAAGGGTAAGGGACGAATAGAATCCCAAAAGGCAGCAGGCTTTTTATTAGACCCTTCATAGATCTTCAGATAGGTATTGTTAAAGAACTTCCGCTCAAATGTAGGTGCAATATTAAATTGAGAATACACATTTACAAAACTGCCAAACGCATCAAAACCCAGCAATTTTACAGCGGGGTACAACACCTGCGTTTTTATTACCCACACATCGTTGTTAATGGGAACATACAATTGTTCAATATTCAGCGAGTCGATCAGCTCCATTTGAGAAGCCTTGGTAAGCCGTAATTGCAGACTGTGTATGCGCCAGTCGCCTTCGGTGATATTGATGTACCCGCTGAACAACGGCTCGTACCGCCGTTTGGGTGTTACTTTAATGCGATTGATCTCCCGCCCATCTTCTATAAAACTACCTTCGTATTGATAATAGTAAAAGTTCAGTGCATTGCTGGCGATAGGTGAAATAAATCCGCGGGGGTTCAGGTTACGACCTACCTGAATATTGTTCTCATAAAAGGAAACGATCTGTGGTGTGCTTAACCCAAACTCATCGCTTCTGCCGCTTACTTTGGTTGACAGCACTTCGATCTTGCTTTTGCGTGGCTTTTCAACCGAATACCGCGCTACGGTTTCCGACAAAAAAAGCATTTTTCGTTGACTGGTATCGCCATCTTCGAAATCAATTGGTTCGCCAAAGAGTTTTTTGGGATAGGCGCGCAACTGCAGCTGTCCCTTAATATACACCTCGCATTGAAAGGTATTGAGCTGGTTCTTGTAATACGGTCTTTTTTTGATGGCATTGCGAATGATCTCATAAGAAGGGTCTTCCCCACCGGGTCTTACTACGACTTCTTTCAAATTAAATTGTTGAATGGATAGCTGAAAATCGAGGGTGATATTATCTTCTCCTACAGTGATTGTTTTTTCCTGCCGGCTATAGCCCACATATTGCGCTACAATGGTGTAAGTTCCGGGATTGAGTTGCAGAAAATAATCGCCTTCTTTATTGGCGGTAGTGCCCTGCGTGGTGCCTTTTACCAGTATGGAGGCGTATACCAGCACCTGTCCTTTTTCGTCAGTGACCCTGCCGCTGATATGCGCAGCCTGCACGGATATAAAGCCAACAATAAAGAGGGTAAGTAAGGACAGTATTTTCATATCGCGACGAACGCGAAAATAAGGCCAAATCCTGATTAGCTATTGAGGAATAAGTTAATTAAGTAATATAAATTCTTCTATCCCCTGGCTTCCACAACCATCGTACCGGCTACGCGATCGCCAACGCGTTGTGCATTTTTACTACCGGCAGCAGTAGCCAGCCCCACCAGCCCACCAAAAGGAAGCCAATCGTCTGCCCCCAGATCAACTGCGATGCCCGGTGCTTCACCATCCCCCAATAGCTCCCTCGGTAGGTGGCGATGTCCTTGAGGAAGTTCTCGCGCTTGGGCTTTTCTTGCTTCGACATTTCCTTCCAGGCATCGCTCACCTTCTGTTCCCAGTCTTTCGGCGTCTGGCCTTCCTTGACCTGCACCTGGACCCTCTCGGCGGTCTTCTGCATGAAAGGAACGCCGATGAATCGGAACCCGAGCAAGAGCGGCACGAAGAACAGGCTGATGGTGATGCCTACGATGATCAGCGTCTTCGGCGACCACTTCCGAATGGGGAAGAGCAGGAACCCGCAAGAGGCGTACATGACCAGGATGTCACCGTCCCAGATCAGGTACGAGTGGATCAAGCCAATCACCAGGAGCCAGAAGACCCTCCGAT
>NZ_JBJMLX010000117.1:0-4902 GCF_045805085.1 Niastella sp. | reverse complement strand
CTACCACGACAAAACAGGCAATGTGCAATACAGCGTAGGACTGGTATGGTCGTATGCAAAGAACAAGATCCAGTATATGGCAGAAGCGTCACCGCGCTTTCCGTGGCTGGCAAAAACCGGTCATTCCATTAATCAGCCGCAAGGGTATCTGTACAATGGGTTCTATAGCGAGAGCGATGTTACCGATCCTAAGGTCGCCAAACCGGTGGGCACTATTCAACCCGGCGATCTGAAATACAAAGACCTGAACAATGATGGCATTATTGACCAGAATGATATCACCAACATTGGCAAACCCAATTTGCCCAATACCACCATCGGGATGCCCATCAGGATCGGGTACAAGGGGTTTGATGCCAGCGTGCTTTTTCAGGGTGCCTTTGGTTATAGCCTGGGCCTTACCGGTACAGCCATTGAACCCTTCAAAGGACAGTTTCAACCCATCCATGAAAAACGCTGGACACCAGCCACCGCAGCTACTGCTGAGTTTCCCCGGTTGACCACCAACCCCACTACCATCAATAGCCCGGGCGCCTACAACTCCGATTTCTGGGTTATCAATGCGCACTATATCCGGTTAAAGACCGTGGAGCTGAGTTATATCTTACCACATAAATGGCTGCCGTTAAAGATCAATAACAGCCGGGTGTACCTGAGTGCCTACAACCTGGTTACCTGGAGCAACGTGAGTAAAAAATACCAGGCCGACCCTGAGGTGGCCGGTAATACAGCGGGTGACGCCTACCTGGCGCAACGCGTGATAAATATTGGTTTGCAGATTGGATTTTAGTAAATAGACAAGATCATATGATTATTAAAAAGAGAAAGTATTTAATGGCATCTCTGTTGTTAACCACCTTATCCGGCGCTGGCCAGCAAGTAAGACAACGGGTGTCTTACGTAAATCCTTTTATTGGCGCCAGCACCAGCATCGATAAAGCCGGCGCCAGTCACGGGTTAGGAAAAACATTTCCCGGCGCCACTACACCGTATGGAATGGTGCAGGTGAGTCCCAATACCATCACGGGCGGCGACAATGGCTCGGGGTATAGCTATGAACATACATCCATCGAGGGGTTTGCCTTTACCCAGCTCAGCGGTATTGGCTGGTATGGCGACCTCGGTAATTTTTTAGTGATGCCTTCAACAGGCGCATTAAAAACATCGGCTGGCCGGCCCGGGCATCAGGAGGAAGGGTATCGGTCAGCCTTTGCCAAACAAACGGAGGCCGCAAGCCCTGGTTATTACCAGGTGCTCTTATCAAAGTACCAGGTAAAAGCGGAAATGACGGCGGCGCCGCACAGCGGCCTGTTGCGTTTTACCTTTCCGGCCAATAACCGGTCCCGCATTCAGATAGATCTGGCGCGAAGAGTAGGGGGAACATCCACCGAACAATATGTACGGGTGGTAGATGAACATACTATAGAAGGCTGGATGAAATGCACCCCCGATGGCGGTGGCTGGGGCAACGGCGAAGGCCACGCAAACTATACCGTATACTTTTATGCGCAATTTAGTAAACCGTTAAAACAATATGGCGTGTGGAGCGCTGCTATCCCCGACGACTGGAAGCGCAAAAGAGAAGACATCGAAAGCCAGCGCTACCAGCAGTTGATCGCAGCAGCGGCCACCACTGGCATCACCAAACAGCCACGCGAGCAGCAGGGAAAACACCTCGGTTTCTTTACCGAATTTGCCACCAAAGAAAATGAACAGGTGCTGATGAAGGCGGGCATTTCCTTTACCGATGCAGCGCATGCGAAAATGAACCTGGAGCAGGAGATCACCGGTTGGGATTTTGACAAAGTACATAACAACGCCCGGGCCTTATGGAACCAGGCGCTGGAGAAAATAAAAATAGAAGGCGGCACAGAAGAAGAGCAAACCGTTTTTTATACGGCCCTGTACCATACCATGATCGATCCCCGGATCGTGTCGGATGTTGATGGCGCGTATACCGGTGGCGATGGAAAAATACATCCGGGTAAGGAAAAGCAAACCCGCAGAACGGTCTTCAGCGGCTGGGATGTGTTCCGCAGCCAGATGCCCTTGCAAACGATCATCAATCCCTCGTTGGTGAACGACCTGCTGGGTTCATTGACCGATCTGGCCGGTGAAACCGGAAGGCAGTATTTTGAACGCTGGGAGTTGTTGAATGCGTATTCCGGTTGTATGATCGGCAACCCGGCCGTATCGGTACTGGCAGATGCATATGCCAAAGGCATCCGGAACTATGACCTCACGAAAGCGTATGCCTATGCCCGCAACAGTTGCGAACGTTTTGGCAATGGCGACAGGGGCTGGACGTACAGCGCCGACCCGGAAGATCATCGCCGGAATTCCTATGGCAATTCACCGTTCCCTGTTTCCAATACGTTGGAGAACGCGTATGCGGAATGGTGTTTGTCGCAGCTGGCCGCGGCATTGGGAAAAAAGGAGGACGAAGTGAAATATGCACAACGGGCCCTGAGTTATAAGAATGTATTTGATGCCGCCAAACATTGGTTCCGTCCGCGTAAGGAAGATGGCAGTTGGGAAGAATGGCCTGCCGAAGGGCGGTTAAAACAATTTTATGGAACCGTAGAAAGCAATCCCTATCAGCAGGGCTGGTTTGTGCCGCACGATGTGCCGGGCATGGTGCAACTGATGGGCGGCAAGGACAGTGTGATTACCGACCTGCTGCATTTCTTTAACAGCACACCTGCGAACCTCTTATGGAACGATTACTATAACCACGCGAATGAGCCGGTGCACCACGTTCCTTTTTTATTCAACCGGCTGAACGTGCCCTGGCTAACGCAGGAGTGGAGCCGGAAGATCTGCGCGCGCGCCTATCACAATAAAGTAGAAGGACTGGTAGGCAATGAAGACGTAGGACAAATGTCGGCCTGGTATGTGCTGGCCGCTTCCGGTCTTCATCCCGTTTGTCCTGGCGACACACGGTACGAGATCACCAGTCCGGTGTTTGCTAAAATTGAGATGCAATTAGACCCGCACTATGCAACAGGCAAAAACTTTACGGTGATCGCAAAAAACAATAGTGCAACAAACGTATACATTCAACGTGCCTCACTGAATGGACAACCCTACGATAAAAGTTACCTCGATCATGCCGACATTGCAGCCGGTGGGGTGTTGGAACTGGAGATGGGACCAACGCCTAATAAGAACTGGGGCGCCGCCACAAACTATACTACCAACAATAATGGATGGGCTGAGTTGCAGCTGGGCAGCGGTTTGCAGGACAGCATGGTGGTGCAGCAGAACCGGCCATTGACCATTTGGGGCCAGGCGCCGGCTGGTAAAGAAGTATCTATCCGGGCCGATTGGATGGAGACGCCGGTAATGGTAAAGGCTGATGACGATGGAAACTTTTCAGGTATGGTGCATGTGCCTGCTGTACAGGCAGGCGATTACCATCCGCATAGTATTGAAGTAAGGGAGGGTGGTTCCACTGTTACGCTGCAAAATGTTTTAATTGGTGAACTGTGGTTATGCAGCGGCCAGTCAAATATGCAATTCAGCCTAAAGGAAGTGGTGGATTCCACCCGCGAAGTAGCCGCTGCGAATTATTCCCATCTTCGGTTACTAAATGTAGCACTGAACTTCAGCGCAACTCCGGTTGGATCTTTTTCCGGCAAATGGATGGCTTGCCGTCCGGCTACGGTAAAAGATTTCAGCGCCGTTGGTTATTATTTTGGGCGCGAACTGCAACAAAAGCTGAACGTCCCGGTAGGGATCATCTTCTCCGGAATTGGCGCTTCTGCCGCGCAGGCCTATGTGCCGCAATCGGTGCTGGCTGCCGATACTATGCTGAACCGGGTATACCTGCAACCTTACCTGAACAGTCCCCGATCAAAAGAAATTATCAACGGCGGCTTTAGCTTTGAAAAAGTAACCCGGCCGTTCTTGTTATACAATGCAATGATCTATCCATTGCGGCATTTTTCTATCCGGGGTGTTTGCTGGTACCAGGGTGAATCCAATAGGAAAGAGCGCGAAAGTTATACAAAGTGTACCCAGGCATTGATAACAAGCTGGCGGCAGACATTTGAGCAAAACGATCTACCTTTCTATTATGTACAGGTAGCGCCTTATTTCCTCGAAAAGGAAGATCCTACGCTGGCGGATTATGCATTTTTTCGCGAAGCGCAGGAAAAGGTGTCTACGCTGAACAATACAGCCATGATCACCACCATCGATGTGGGCGAGGCCAGGAACCTGCATCCGCATAACAAAAAGCCCATTGGCATTAGATTAGCGAAGACCGCGTTGAACCGTACCTACGGGTTATTGGATGTGGTGGCGTGCGGACCGCAATACCAGCATTGGGAAGTGAGCGGCAAAAAAGCCATCATTTATTTTGAACCCGGCACTACCACAGGTGGATTGCATACGGACGATGGCAGCGCCCCGACATGCTTTCTCCTGGCCGGCGCCGATCAGCAGTTTTACCCGGCTGAAGCAGCCATCGAGGGTGATAAGGTTATTGTATGGAGCAATAAAGTAAAAAAGCCGGCGGCCGTGCGGTATGCATTTACCAATTACGCGGTTACCAGCTTACATAACGGCGAAGGCTGGCCCGTAATTCCTTTTCGTACCGATAACTGGGCAGAACCAATTCCAAAAACCGATTAATGAAGCAACTACTGTTTTCTATATGCCTGTTATTTGTCCTGAAAGGCAGGGCGCAAACGGCCTGGTTTATCGATGGCTATCACGGCGGCATTTACGGACATCTTCCGCCCTGGCAAACAAAGTTCATGGTGGAAAAGCTGGCGCAATACCCCGACTGGAAAATTAACCTGGAGCTGGAACCCGAATCGTGGGACAGCATGGCGGTGCAGGATGCAGCGAATTATGCAACCTTTCAAAAGCTGTTCACCGATCAGTCGGCCAACG
>NZ_JBJMLX010000116.1:0-15541 GCF_045805085.1 Niastella sp. | reverse complement strand
ATTGTCACTGCGGCGAAATAAAATGCGGTGATTATCATCCATACTCCGGATCTGACCATAGTCTGAAAATAAAAGTTCATACCCATTGGGGATGGTGGGGGTGGATTGCAAGACGGGGGTTTGCGCAAACGCGCCATTAGAAATAATAAATAACCCGAGGACAAATTGTAAAGCCTTTTTTTTCATAAAATAATATTTAGTGATTTTTTGAAAACAATAGAGATCCATATCAGCTAAAAAATGGCTGATGAGTTGTCAATCGTAACAATGGAGTGACATCTGAACTAATTCGGGTTACTGAGCAACTACGACTTTCTTTGTAAATGTTTCACGATCTGTTCTAATGATCATATTATACATACCATTTTTTAAAGAAAGATTCAGCGACTCTTTAATAAAAAAGATGTTGCTGTACTTTTTTGAATATACATGATGGCCATACAAATCATACAGATCAACCAATGCATTCTTCTCCTGACCTTTAAAGAAGAGTTCTACATTAATATTTCCTTTTGAAGGGTTTGGGTACAGGTTAAATGCATATGCGTTAGTAATCTGTGGGTTGGCAGCTTCCGGAACATATTTTGAAA
This sequence comes from Niastella sp., assembly GCF_045805085.1. Classification (NCBI taxonomy): domain Bacteria; kingdom Pseudomonadati; phylum Bacteroidota; class Chitinophagia; order Chitinophagales; family Chitinophagaceae; genus Niastella; species Niastella sp. The sequence goes on along the minus strand of NZ_JBJMLX010000116.1, from coordinate 14,951 downwards.
TATCAAATTTTTTCTCCTTAAGAAGAGGTAAGCGTTGAATTGTTTTTTTCATTTCAGATGCATCGCCAGGACGAGAAACATCCTGGCGGCTATTTATCCCACATGGAGACTGGTTGATCTCGGCTACAAAGGAAGCGCCCGTTTCAACCTCAAAACCGTCGTTAAACTCAACCTTATTACCAGCCTGAAAGGTAAAATCAGCACCATTTTTTACTGTTACGCTTCCATTTGTAACAAAAGTTGTTTGGGAAGTTAATGTAATAGCATTTTGTGGCTGATAAATGCTAGCTGGGTAAAGTTCCGCTTTACGGGAGTCCAGCGCATTGCCATCTATAGTTATTTGTGGATGGCAGGTGATCTGTAATCCGCCTATACCCTGTAGATCAACCCATCCAAGATTTTGTGGGTTCAACGTATTTTTAACAGACTGTCTTGTATAAACATTCGCAAATTTTCCAAAGTAACTTATCCCTACATCAATCAAAGGATTACAATGATGACTAGGCGCACTGGCCGATAATTGTCCAATTAATCTGTTTTCACCGGCAAATCCTGATTGACCTGTAAATAACCCGCCTCCTGACGAGCCATCCTCAATTACTCCATAATTGTATTGGGTTATTTTATACTTGGTGCCAACTCCAGGTATTTCCGTATATGTACAAATAACCTGGGTTGACCATTTTCGTTTCCATATCCAGCCAAGCAAAACATCAATAACTTTTGTAACTGTAACACAGGTCGCTTTAAGAGGAGTAGTTGATGGTAACATATGATCTTTAGCCGAAACCTTTTTTATACTTCCAGCAGGATGATGGAAAATTGAGAACTGCCCGTTGGCATTTATTCCTAATTCGTTGGGATACCAGCCTGCATAATAAACGTTGAAATAAGGCGGAATAGGATCACCGAGGATTTCACACAAGGCAAAATCACCTTCCAAACATGCTACTTTTTCAACTAATCGGGCCTTTCTCTTTATTGTATATAATTGCCCGTCGTAATTCTTTTCAAAAACCAGGCTTTGACCATCAGGACTTTGATAATTAAAAACAAGCGTTATCGATGAGTTATCAAAATCAAATTCACTCCCACCACATTCATTGCCCGATTTAAAACAATGCCAGGCTGAAATAAAATATTGCCCCACATCAGCTTGATTTTTGGTAGCACGGTTTACCAGCGTACCACTACAAAGGCCAGTTCCTGTGCTAAATTTGAAAACTGCCCGCTTCAGATCGTCTCTGAAGTCTGAGAATTCATTTACATTGACATGGCAGCTTTGTACAGGAACCCTTGAGGGGTCCACAAACTGTCCATATCCTGCAACCGCGCATAATGAAAGGCAAATTGCAGGAAGTATATTTTTTATCATTGTTTGCATGTTTAATGGTTGCCTTCCGGTATATCTTTTAGAAAATATAAATGGAACTAAAAAACTGGTTTTTGTAAGCGTACAGAGCCGGCAAATTAGATTCGGGGCCGGTAATTGTAAATATCAAAAGCTTACTATTCCAGTAGAAATACCGGGTGAACGTAAAATAATAGTCACCATCCCCACTTAAGTTTTGGTGTCTTATGGTCAATGCCCGTCCACGAATAGAACAGGCAATATAATCCGACTGCTCATATCCTTCAATAGTTCCCTGGGTGGTTGACTGAAATACCTCAGCATACATATCCAACATCTTTGCAATACTATCTACATAACAGGGATCGCTTGCAAATGCAACACTAGCTCTACTACCAAACAGTTCTTCCAGTTCCTGATTTCCACTTATAGAAGCACTATCAATAAATTCAACGTGATACGAAATATTGCTGGAATCATTTGCAGCGTACATGTATGATAAAAGGTTCAACGTATCCATCCCATTTGGTGTACCGGGCATTCCAAAAGCAAAATTACCCCGTGTACTATTTGTAACATTCCATGAGGGTTGTGCATATGAACTGGTTGCTATAAGTAGCAACACAGTCCAGACACAGATAATTTTTTTCATGAGATAATTCTTTTATTATTTGGAATTATTTTTTTTCAATCGTTCGATCTCCTTTTGCTGTTCTTCCAGTTTTTTATTCATCTCAATGATATAGAGAGATAATTCCTCCACCTTTTCCAGCAACTTCACATTCATATCACCCAACTCAATACCGCCTTCTTTCTTTACTTCTTCAGCTGATGGAATACCAGGCAGGTGTTTGTTTTGATTGATGTATTGTTCCAGGTTAGAAAGAGATCTTAACTGATAAGCAGAATCAAAAACGTAATCTGGGAAATTAGGATCCACGGTAACTTTTATACCACGTGCTCCGATTCTACCGTCAACAGCCAGCTTGCAATTACCTATATTAGCTGTGCCTATACCAACCTGGCCGTTTCCTTTTACTATAAAGGCTATACTTCCGTTACCCTGATCAAGAGTTTTCAGGTAATAGCTGTTATCGGCATTGTTCGGAGTATAAAAAGAATTAGTCTGTAACAATAAACCATTTTGTGGAATTTCGCCGTTGGGGTTAAAAAAATTTACGTCCAGCTTGGCGCCAGGGTTCGTTGTTCCAATACCTACCTTTCCATTATTCATTCCATTAACAGCGAAGGTGGGATTGCCATCATTTCCTATGGTTAAAATACCAGTACTCGACCATAAATAAGGATGTGGAGTTAGCGCACCTACCCCAATGTTCATATACCCTAAAGCATTTGAAACAGTAAAAAATGAATTTACTGAACTGGTACTCTGAAAATGAGCTAAAGCATTACTAGTACCTGAAACAACAGTAAGCGGGTACGTGGGGGTCGATGTTCCTATACCTACACTACCCATTCTCCATGTATCACCAGTAGTTGAATTACCATTCCAAGGTTGCGCAAACGCGCCATTACAAATAATAATTAAGACAATTGCAAATTGTAAAGCCTGTTTCTTCATAAATGAATATTTAGTGGTTTTTTAAAACAAAATAATCCTGATCGGCTAAAAATACCCGATGAGTTGCCAAATCGTTATGTAGGAGTGCTATCTGAACTAATTCAATTACGGCTGAAAGGAAGCTGCCTTTAAATTAATAATAACAAAATAGAAATAGGGTTGCTACAACTAAAAGGAATAGCTGCTTTTCTGATATCAGGCCTAATTAGCCAGGCAAATATATTTAGAAAAGCAACTTGTAGCTGGAAATCTTGGGCAATAGGCGTGAAGAAATAATTTATAATCGTATAATGATGAATGAAATATTGCTTTTACCCCATCACAATCGCATACCCACGCTGGTCTTTGGAGTGACTTCCTACTATAGTATAAGTCCCATTGGCGTGAATAAATGTTTTTAACCAGGGCGGGCAGGTTTTCTGCTGTTCAATGATCTGTTTGAACAAAAACGTAGCGCCTTCGCAATAGATCCATTCCCTTGCTTTTTCATTATCCTCGGTGATGGAATATTCCGGAAAAGAACTGAGCACCGAACGCACTTCATTGGCGCTTCTTTCATCGCCGGCCAGGTAAAAGGTGGGTGTGCCCTGGTATTTGATAGATAACTCCTTGTGTTCCCTGCTTACAAATGTTACCGCTGCCCGTAGATAAATGACAGCTTCGAGTAACCCTGTATACAACCAGGCCAGTTCGCCATGAAAATGTTTTTGTACAAACTGCACCATGGCTTTATAAAACTGTTTTACATACTTGTTGTCTTTACGGGTGCTTTCTCCCTTGAAATGTATAATGGTGCAATCAGGAAAGTAGTAATTGTGCATCCCCGCTTGTTGCAGGCGGTAGCTAAGATCAATGTCCTCGCCATACATGAAGAACTGTTCATCAAAACCACCCGTTTCATCGAGCAGGGATTTTCGAACCATCATATAAGCGCCGGACAAAATATCTACTTTATTTACCTCCTGGTTGCTCAAATGCCCCATATAGTACCGCGCAAATAATTTGGAGGAAGGGAACGTGCGGGTCAACCCACTCATTTTACAAAACGATACCCACATGGAAGGGAACCCACGCTTCGATTCTTTCAGGTATTGTCCCGTACCATCTATCATTTGCACCCCCAGTGCGCCCGCATCGGCCGTGGTTTCCATAAACGCCACACAACTCGTAAAAGCATCTTCAGGTAAAATGGTATCGGGGTTCAGGAACAGGACGTATTTTCCTTTGGCCTTTTGCAACCCCTGGTTATTGGCCTTTGAAAAACCCTGGTTAACCGAATTCTTTATAAACTGTACAAAGGGAAACATTGGTTGCAGGTACTCGATGCTGCCGTCTTTTGAGTTGTTGTCTACCACCCAAACTTCCACATTCTTTTCTCCCGTTGCCACGCTCATTTGCCCAATAGCCTTCCTCACCGAGCATAAACACTGCTCCAGGAAGTATTTCACGTTGTAATTAACAATTATGACCGACAGCAACATAATTCTGCAAGATACAAGGTTAAGGCACAAGCGACAAGACAGAAAACACAAGAAGTTTAAACCTTGAGATGGCCGAATTTATTTAGCCCTCCCGGTAAGAGGGCTTGTCCCCTGGTTCCTGAGCCTTGAAAACCTGCTTTCGTTTATCTTTGCGCCATGTTAAAAGAAACTTTAATAAATGCCACCGAGGCAGGCGCCAAAGTAATGCAGCATTACTTCAACTCAAAAAACCTGCTGATCAGCAATAAGGAAGGAATTAACAACCTGGTGACCGAAGCTGACCACGCTTCTGAAAAAGCCATCATTGAAACCATTAAAGAACAGTTTCCCGACCATTTTATCTTAAGTGAAGAAGCAGGCGAAATTAAAATGGACAATGAGTATAAATGGATCATCGACCCTATTGATGGTACCGTAAATTATGCCCATGGCATTCCCATTTGCTGCGTTTCCATTGGGCTGGAACACAACGGGACCATGATTATGGGCGCGGTATTGAACCCATTCATTAAAGAATATTATTTCGCCGAGAAAGGAAAAGGCGCTACGCTCAATGGTGAGCCTATTCATGTAAGCATGGAAACTGATGTAATGAGATCATGCCTGGTAACCGGCTTCCCCTATACTTATATCAACAACACCAACGGTCCGCTCGAAGCATTTTCGCGCTTCATCAGAGCCGGGGTGCCTGTACGCCGGCTTGGTTCTGCCGCTATGGACCTTTGCTGGGTAGCTGCCGGTCGTTTTGACGGGTTTTACGAACATAAATTACAGGCCTGGGACAGCGCCGCCGGATTTTTGATGGTGGAAGAAGCCGGTGGTAAAGTAACCGATTTCGAAGGCAAACCTTATTCGCCCTATCAGCCCCATATCGCCGCTACCAATGGTAAAATACACGACGATTTGTTAAAATGGGTGAATGACAAGGCCTAAACAGCCGTAATCGCATACCTGCCGAATAATTTGATAACTTTATTGGTCCTTTTCATCCCGCGCGCTGAAAAGCGCGGGAATGGCTATTTATTTTAAAAGAACATTATATCAGCACCATGAGCGAAAGCAGAACAGAAATTAGTTCCCTGGGTGAATTTGGCTTAATAGAACATCTTACCAAAAATATAGAACTGCAAAACGCCTCCTCCATCGTGGGTGTGGGCGACGATGCGGCCATTATTGACCATTTCGGCAAACAAACCGTAATTACCACCGATCTGCTGGTGGAGGGTATTCACTTCGACCTTATGTACACTCCGCTGAAGCATCTGGGGTATAAAAGCGTGGTGGTGAACCTGAGCGACATCTACGCTATGAATGCCGCGCCCACGCAAATAACAGTGAGCATTGCCTTCAGCAACCGCTTTAGTGTGGAAGCGCTCAGTGAGTTTTATGAAGGTATTTATGCGGCCTGCGAAAAATACGGGGTCGATCTGGTGGGTGGCGATACCAGTTCTTCCCAAAAAGGTTTTGTGATCTCGGTTACCGCCATTGGCGAGGTAGCCCCGGGTAAATATGTCAGAAGGGATACGGCCAAAAAAGGCGACCTGATCTGCTGCAGTGGCGACCTGGGCGCCGCCTACGTTGGATTGCTGTTCCTGGAACGCGAAAAACAAATTTACCTCGAATCTCCGCAGGTACAGCCCGATCTGGAAGGCGAAAGCTATGTAATTGGCCGCCTGTTAAAACCCGAAGCCCGCAAAGATATTATAGAATTCCTTGAAATACAGAACATTGTACCCACATCCATGATGGATATAAGCGATGGGTTAAGTTCCGAAATACTGCACATTTGCGAACAAAGCCGGCTGGGATGCGTATTGTATGAGGAAAAATTGCCCGTTGCCGAGGAAATGCGCAAAGCAGCCTTTAAATTTGAAATAGACCCTACCGCCTGTGCGTTAAGTGGTGGCGAAGATTATGAATTACTGTTCACTATGTCACAATCTGATTACGAAAAGATCGTTTTAAATGAACAGATCAGCGTCATTGGTTACATGACCGATGCAGATGAAGGAATGAAAATCAATACCAGGGGTGGACAGGTTCACCCCATAACAGCACAGGGATGGAACGCCTTTAAAAAATAAACCAGTGATAGCATGATGCAGAAGTTAGCCTACGTTTGTCTTGTTTTATGTATTTCAGGCCTTTTCGGCTGCTCTGCATCACGCCAAACTTTTGATCCTCAGCATAAGTATCCCAAAAAGCAATTACAGAAGGATTATACCGTTTTTCGCAAGGTCTTGGAAGAATCGCATCCCAGCCTGTATTGGTTCACCCCAAAAGACAGCATGGATTACTTTTTCGATGATGGATTCCGCCATATCAACGATTCCATGACTGAATTGCAGTTTCGCAATGTACTTTCTTATGTTGTCAGCAAGATCCATTGCGGGCACACAGCGGTAAAATATTCCAAACAATACAGTAAGTACATCGATACGGCTAAACTAAAGATGTTCCCCCTGAGCTTTAAGGTGTGGAGCGATTCCATGGTCATTACGGCCAATATCAACAGAAAGGATTCCATTCTGAAGTATGGTACCATTGTTACCGCCATCGATGGGTACAGCGCCCGGCAGCTCACCGATACATTCATGAACTATGTTTCCGGCGATGGCAACAGCATAAGCGGTAAATACCAAAGCCTCAGCAACAGCGGCGCCTTTGGAAGCCTGTACCGGAATGTAATGGGAATGAAGGACCAGGTTGCCGTAACGTATATCGATAGCACAGGGGCTCAGCAAACGCTCAACGTGCCCGTGTTCGACCCCTCGGTGAAAGACACTACTCAAAAAGCGCCCGATGGTAATAAACCTGGCTCTAAACAGCCCAAAGAGAACCATCATCTTCAGTTCGCTTCGCGGTATGTGCAAATAGATACTACACTGTCTTCGGCTTACATGACGCTGCACACATTTGCAAGAGGTAATAAATTACGGTCTTTTTACCGCCAGGTTTTCCGTGAGCTGGACCGTCGCAACATTCAACACCTGGTGGTGGATGTACGCACCAATGGCGGGGGCGATGCAGGTCTTTCCACCCTGTTAACCCGTTATCTGGCCGACAAGAAATTCAAACTCGCTGATTCTTTATACGCCGTTCGCCGCAGCAGCAAATATCACAAATACATTTCCTGGCAACCATTTTACTGGTCGCTGTCGAAGTTTGTAACACATAAAGAAAAGGATGGCAATTATCACTTCGGTTATTTTGAACGCCATTACTTCCACCCAAAGAAAAAGCATCACTACGATGGAGATATTTACCTGGTAACGGGTGGTAATTCTTTTTCGGCCACTACCTTGTTTGTAAAAGCCCTGCAGGGCCAGCCGAATGTAAAAGTAATTGGGGAAGAAACGGGAGGCGGCGCCTATGGCAATACCGCCTGGATGATCCCCGATGTTACATTGCCTAATACCAGGGTGCGTTTCAGACTGCCTAAGTTCAGACTGGTGATGGATAAAAACCTCGTAAAAGAAGGCCGCGGTATTATACCTGATATTCAGGTGTCGCCTACCCGGGAAACTATTCGCCGCGGCATCGATCCCAAAGCAGCCGTTATCCGCGGAATAATACTGCACAAGATTGGCGTTGCTCAGCAATAAACGCGTTGCAGTTCCAGGGCATCATCAAACACCACAAAATCGGCGCGGTAGCCGGGTTCTATTTTACCCAGCATTTTATCGGCTATTAACCGGGCGGGATAAGCCGACGCCATGCGCAAAGATTCTTCGAGCGAAATACCAACATGGTTAACCGCATTCTTTACACACTGCAGCATGGTCAGGGCTGAACCTGACAAGGTACCATCGGGCAATGCATAACGATCGCCGCGGAACAGGTGCTGGTATTCGCCGTGGGTGGTTTCGGCCACCGCATCGGTAATAAAGAACAGGCGTTGTTTTAATACTTTTTTGGCAATATGTACCGCTGCATAATCCACATGAACCCCATCACAGACAATACTACTCATAGCCGTTGGGTGATTCATAATAGCGCCCACCACACCCGGCTCGCGGTGTTGCAAGGGCGACATGGCATTGAATAAATGTGTGGCGGCCGGTATGCCTTTATTAAACGCTTCCAATGCCTGTTTGTAAGTGGCATTGGTATGCCCTACTGAAAGAATGATATTGTGTTGCTGTAATAGTTTTATAATAGCATCATCACATTGCTCGGGCGCCAGGGTCATCATTTTAAAAATATCCTTACCCTTCTCCAGCAGCATGGTCACTTCCTGAATAGTTGGCTTTTTTACACAGGCTTGCAGGTGTGCGCCTCTTTTTACCGGGTTGATATAGGGCCCTTCCAAATGCAAACCCAGTAATCCTTTGCCACCCTGTTCCCAATAAGCGCGCACCACTTCAAACCCTTGCAGGAATTTTTCAATGGTATTGGTGGCCATGGTGATCATAAAGTGCGCGCAACCGCCCATTAAACAATATTCATACGTAGCTTTCAACGACTCCACCGTTAGGTCCTGGGAGAACAGTTTGCCATTACCCCCGTAGATCTGCATATCGATAAACGCCGGCGCCAGGGTAAATCCTTTCAGGTCTTCGGTGCGAAATTGAGAAGGAATGGCATTCGCATTTACCACGCCAACAATAACTTCATTATCCGTTAAAACTGCTTTGTTCTCTTCTATCTTTTCTCCGGTGAATATTTTTCCGTTGATGTATGCTACTGACATGTTTATTGTTTCAAAAGGTTGGGTGATGTATACTAGGCTATAATGAACCGGTCGGCGTCTTTTAAGAATGGTAATTTATTCCGTACTTCCTCCAGGGAATCTTTTTGCAGGGTGATGGTGAAAACATCTTCATCATGCGCCCTGGTGTACAGAGGAGCGCCCATGGCATCCACCACCATAGTATCCCCACTATAGTAATGGCCCATTCCATCGGTTCCTACGCGGTTCACGCCTACTACATAACACTGATTCTCTATCGCTCTTGCCTGCAGCAATGTTTTCCAGGCGTGGTTTCGTCTTTCGGGCCAGTTGGCCACATACACCAGCACATCGTATTCAGGCGCAGTATCAGTTATGGATGAACCAGCCTCTTCGGGCGGCGGCATGGGCAGATCGCGTGCTTCCATTTCCGAAGCAACCAGGTCGGCCAGCGAGCTGGCGGCAGGTTTTTGCCTGGCCCATACCGGGAAACGCAGATCGTAACACACCTGCAGGTTGATCTTCCAGCCTTTTACAGATGCAATTAATCGTTTATTACCTTGTGTGTAATGCTGGTCTTCGTCGCCATAGGCAAACAGGTGCCGCTTATCGTAATAACCGTATTGTCCGTTAGGCAACATCCATATCAGGCGGTTGTAATAATTTCCTTCCTCTTCAATAATCAAACTACCGGTGATAATGATCTTTCTTTCTGCCGATAGTTTCTTCATCCAGCTCACGGCGGGCCCATCCATTTTTTCAGCCAGCTTTTCTACATTCATACTAAAACCGGTGCTGAACATTTCGGGCAGAATTACCACTTCGGTTCGCTGCTGCAATCCCCTGATCTTTTCTTCGAATTGTTGCAGGTTGGCGGTTTTATCTTCCCACTGCAAATTGCTTTGTATGGTGGTGATTGTTAGTGTTGACATGATTAGAATTAGTACGCAAAGGTAATTGTATTTTTTATGAGTATTTTTAAACAACCATGAGCGATAATATAACCATCATCCGGCAGGCGACAGCAAAAGATGTACCCGCACTGGCCACATTGATGAATGAACTGGGGTACCCCACCACGGTGGCAGAAATGCAGCAACGTTTTGAACTGTTACAATCAAATGCCGATTATCTTACCTGGGTGGCTGTTTGTAATAACCAGGTAGCCGGGATGATCGGCCTTGTACGGAATATCTATTATGAAAAAAACGGCCTGTACATCCGCGTGGGCGCCCTGGTGGTGGATACCGCATTCCGTAAAATGGGTTTGGGCAAAGCTTTACTGCAAAAGGCAACAGACTGGGCCATAGAATGTGGCATTACGCAGATCTATTTAACCAGCGGCAACCGCGAAGAAAGGATCGACGCCCATGCTTTTTATAAACACCTGGGGTTTGAACCCCGCTCGACCGGTTTTGTAAAAACCCTACAACCCTGATTGTACTCATACTACATACTTTAAAATACAATCCCTACAGTTATTTTTGCAACTATGAGAACCGCTACCGTTCATGAACTAAAACAGGAATTATTGAACATGCCTGCCGCAGAGTTAACAGAACTTTGTTTGCGGCTGGCAAAATATAAAAAGGAAAATAAGGAGTTATTAACGTACCTGTTGTTTGAAGCGCACAATGAACAGGGCTTTGTACAATCAGTTAAAAAAGAAATAGATGAGGAGTTTGCGCAGATCAACCACAACAACCTGTATTACGTAAAGAAAACGTTGCGCAAGATCCTGCGCATCATTAACAAACACATCAGGTATACCGGTTCCTCCCAGGTAACCGTTGAATTGCTGATCTATTTTCTTCAGTCAATAAAAGATGCAGGTATTCCCATACAGAAAAATCCCATCATTGCCAACCTGTACAAAGGCCAGTTGGAGAAGATCAATAAAACTTTACTAAGCCTGCACGAAGACTTACAATACGATTATTCCAGATCAATAGTTGCTTTGGAGTTGTAAATGCTTGCTATAGTTTATTATATGGAAAACCAAATCAGTTGGCATCTCGTATATATACATACATTCACTAACCCTTAACAAAATCTTGATTTTATACATACAACTTATCGCGGCTTTGCGTTATCTTATATAGTAACAGTCGTAGTTGTTTGTTCAGGACATGCCAACAGAGTGGTTCGTAATTTGTATAATAAATTATGTAATGCTAATACAATGAACATTTCAATACGGCCTGAGCAACCGGCCGACATAGAAGACATTTATGAGCTCAACACGTTAGTGTTTGAGCAGGAGAATGAAGCCAGATTAGTTGATCAAGTGCGCCAGGGATCACATTTCATTCCTGAGTTATCACTAGTGGCTTATTCAGATGAGAATTTAATCGGATATATTTTATTTTCCGAGATCACTATCACAAACGGCGACTTCCATTATCAAAGTTTGGGTTTAACATCAATGGTAGTACATCCAACTCATCAAAAACAAGGAATTGGGGCTAAATTGATCACAAACGGTTTACAAAAAGCTGCCGATCTGGGTTACACCGCTGTGTTTGTTTTTGGTCATGAATTCTATTTTCCAAAATTTGGATTTCTTCCCGCCGCCCGTTGGCATATCAAACCACCATTTGAAGTGCCGGCAGAAGTTTTTATGGCGTTGGAATTAATCCCCAATGCGCTTTCAAACGTATCGGGGATTGTAGAATTCCCTATTGAGTTTTCCGTTATGTAAAATTCTTTCTTACAATTTATAGAGGACCGCTAACCCATGCGATTGTCCGGTAAACGGTAAAATGGTAAGATTAGGATTTTTGATCCACTTTGTTTTGTGCAGGCGAGGCACCAATAAACCAGTCAATGTGCCTTGCACAGTCCCCAGCAAAATATCTGAAGGAAAATGCAGTCCACCGCGATGCCGCATATAGGCTGTATAGCCGGTAGCAGCTGCTGCCACGCTATAAAATACCCATTTGGCTTTTGATTCAGGATGATAGTCTGCCCACACCTGCGCAAAAAAGAAGGTAGAGGTAGCTACCAATGCTACGTGCCCGGCATAAAATGAATTCTTGCCGCCGCCCCGGGTACGATAATCCAATGGCGTTTCTTCACTATATACATAAGGCCGGTACCTGTTAGTAAGATAGCTGGATCCGGTATATAGTATGCCGGTTACCGACATCGCTTCCAGGTACAGGAATGATAGCTTATAAAAATCCTTTCTCATTCGTTTATCGAACAAAAAAGCCACCGGCATGGGCATCGATGCATAGAAAGGTATATAGCTAAGCTGATCTACTTTTTTGTTATACGGCCGTATGCCCCAGCGATCAAACCCGTTTACATTGCTCCTATCCAACCCTGATATAGTTTCAGGATCAGATGGATCTTTATTATAAATTTTTGAGAAGGCGTATAACGACCAGCCAGTGCCTATAGCCGTTACCGGTATATCGACGCCCAGGTTTAATTTGTATACTTCCCTTGGTTTTTCTTTTTTGTCCGGCTGTTGAATGGGTAATGTATCACGAGTTAGACTTGCAGAATCGTTCTGGGCAAAGACTGTTGCGGATACTAAAAGGACAACCGGAACAACTAGAAATAATTTCTTCATAGCTATCCTTTTATGTAGATAATATATAACTGTACTATTACAGATTTGCAATGTTTATGCCATGGGACCGGGTGGGGAATGCACATAAAAAAGTCCTCCCAACGTGTCGGGAGGACTTGTATCTTATATCTTATTAGAATACTATTTTTTCTCTTTAGCCGATGATAATGAATGCACCAGTTCAGCCACCAGCGCCGTCCACCCGGTTTGGTGACTGGCGCCCAGGCCGGCACCGGTTTCGCCATGAAAATATTCATAGAACAAAACGAGATCAGCGTTTTCTGAGCGTTGATAGAACCAGCTGTAGGCGCCATGTGCGGGCCGTTTGCCATGCTGGTTGGGTTGAAACAACGTGATCAACCGGCGCGTTAATTCTTCTGCTACCTGTACCAGGTTCATCTTATTGCCGCTACCAATCGGGCATTCTACTTCCAACTCATCTCCATAAAATTCACCGAAGTGGCGTATAGACTGAATGATGATATAATTAATAGGCATCCACAACGGACCCCTCCAGTTTGAATTACCACCAAACATATCAGAGGTAGAATCGCCCGGTTCATACTGTAACTTGTATTCAATACCGCGAATGGTCACCGAGAACGGATGGGTTTCATGGTATTTCGATAAAGCGCGTATACCCCAGGGCGCGAGGAACTGTGTTTCATCTAACAACCGCTGTAATAAGAACACCACTCTTTCTTTTGGCACCAGTGATAACAACGTGCTTTTGCCATCATGCCGCTCTTCATTGGGCCAGAACTTATTATTTTTCTTCCGGTATTCTTCGAACCAGGTGATGCGTTTATCGAAATCACTGAGTTTATCGAGCACCCGTTTTTCTATTGTTGATACGGCGAAAAGCGACGTAAGCCCTACTATTGAGAAGATGCGTAAATGCAGGGGTTCTGAACCGGCAATAGACAAGGTATCATAAAAGAATTTGTCTTCCTGGTTCCACATACCCTGTTCATTCAACGCTTCGGCAATCAATACAAAGTGCTCAAAGAATTTGGTGGCGGTGTCTTCAAATGAATCATCGTGCATGGCAATTTCCAATGCCATGTCCATCATATTCAAAGCATACATCCCCATCCAGCTGGTGCCATCGGCCTGCTCCAGTTCCATATCACCATGCACCAGGTGACTGCGGTTAAACACCCCGATGTTATCCAAACCAAGGAAGCCACCCTGGAACATGTTGTTACCATTGGAGTCTTTCCGGTTTATCCACCAGGTGAAATTGATGATGAGCTTTTGAAATATGCGTTTCAGGAAAGGGATGTCTCCCTTACCGGTTTGTTTTTTTTCAATGCGGTACACTTCCAGTGCCGCCCACGCCTGTACCGGTGGGTTCACATCACTGAAGTTCCATTCGTAAGCCGGCAGTTGCCCATCGGGTTTCATATACCATTCCCGCATAATGAGGGTAAGCTGGTGCTTGGCAAAAACCGGGTCAACCATAGCCATTGGTATACACTGAAAAGCCAGGTCCCAGGCTGCATACCAGGGGTATTCCCATTTATCGGGCATACAAATAATATCCTGGTTCTTGAGGTGTTTCCAGTCGTGGTTGCGGCCCGTTAACCGGCCAGGAGTGGGCGGGTTGAGCCCGTCACCGGTGGTGAGCCATTTTTCTACATCGAAGTGATAATACTGTTTGCTCCATAATAACCCGGCCAGCGCCCGGCGTTGAATTTTTGCAAGTCCGCTATTGGATGAATTATTCAACACCTTAGCATAAAATTCATCCGCTTCCTGTTTGCGCAGGGTAAATACATCCTCAAAGCCAGGCGCAAAAGGATTGTCTATAGCCTTGCTGCTAAGCCGCAAATGAATTGTTTCGGAGCGGCCGCCCTGGATCCGTAATTTATATACGGGTGCAAACTTGGTCCCTGATTTCTTTTGGCGCAAGGCCTCTGCATTCTCGCCTTTTATAATAGCGCCATGAAATGCATCTTTGGTGAATGGCGATAAATTGGGTTTGCCATTTACCTTTTCAAAGTTGGTTTCGTTCTCGGTAAAGAGAACAGTATTTGGCGTTTGATAATATAAATAATAAGTACCAAGCCGGTGATGGGTTGCTTTTACCGAGGTCTTATCCCGCCAGGAGATTGAGGGCTTTTTCTTCGAGGAGTCGTGACTCCAGCGATTGTAAAACCATAGGGTAGGCAGCAGCGTTATTTCGGCCGATTTGGTATGATGGTTATGAATATTGATCCTGATGGAAATATCCTTCGAGTTGTGTTTGGCGTAGGTTACATTAACATCAAAATATTCATTGT
>NZ_JBJMLX010000115.1:0-1920 GCF_045805085.1 Niastella sp. | reverse complement strand
CTGAAAGTGTTACTTCAGGTTTATTGCAATACGCCTTCTCCAATGCACCCGACGCCACCCAATTTTTTCAGGGCGGACTCACGGCTTATAATATAGCGCAAAAGTTCAAACACCTGCAGGTGGAACCCATCCATGCGCTGTCGGTGAATTGTGTGTCGCAACTGGTGGCCGAACAAATGGCGGTGCAGGTGTGCCGCATCTTTGGCGCTCACTGGGGCATTGGCATTACAGGTTATGCCACACCGGTGCCCGAATCGGACAATAAACTGTTTGCTTATTTCGCCATTACATATAAAGAAAAAATCCGATCAAAGGGCCTGTTACGAAGTAATGATAAGAACCCGCCCGAGGTTCAACTCCATTATACGCAGGCCGTGCTGCAAAAGCTGGCCACGGTAATGAAGTAACGGGTTTCGAATGCAGACCATAAAAAGAGCCCTCCCGATACATCGGGAGGGCTCAACAATCCAACAATGCTCATCAGTAAAAAATATTTATTGCTCCTCCTCTTCTTCTCCTTCTTCTCCTTCCCCTTCTTCGCCTTCTTCTTCTTCCTCCTGTTCAGCCTCCCAGTTTATACCGCCTTCAGCAATGGAGGTAAGCGTTTCATCGGTTTGTTTTTCTTCTTCCAGCGTTTGCGCCAGCAGTTGGGCCACATCCTCTTCGCCCATGGTTTTTGCCAGGGTCACCAGCGTACCGTAGGTGGCGATCTCATAGTGCTCTACTTTTTGTGCCGCAGAAATAATACCGGCATCGCGTGTCATGGAGCCTTTTTCAGTTTCTTCCAGGATGCTTTCACCTTCTTTTACCAGTCCTTCCATGGCTTCACATTTTTTTGCCTGGGCTTTTTTACCCATCATCTGAAAAGCTTCTTCAATACGGGACACATGTTCCTGGGTCTGGCTCAGGTGTTCTTCAATGGCAGCTTTCAATTCCTGGGTAGTAGCTGCTTTTTGCAGCTTGGGCAAGGCCTTGGTCAGCCGCTTTTCGGCCCAGTAAATGTCTTTAAGGGATTCTATAAAAAATTCCTGAAGTTGTGTATTACCCTTTGCAGCGGGTGCTATTGCTGCTTTCTTTTTTGCGCCGCGTGACTTAGTTGTTGCAGGCATATTCGTTAAGTTTTAGAGTTTATTAAATAATAACAACTGATCAAAATGTTGTGCCTACATGTAATTGGTAAATAACTGTATTATTTTATGGATAGAATAAAACACTTCTCTATATGTTCCCCAAGATGCGGGCATAATTTCCCAGAGATGGTATAAATATTTCAGCTATTCATGAAACATGTATCCATGACTGCAGAAGAAAAAATATTCAATATAGCTTTTGAAGAAGCTGGTACAAAGTACACAGGTTGGGTAAACCCTTCTGAGAAGCTTAACAAGGATGGTTTACCCGCATCTTTTCATGTAGTTTTAAATGATACCTCCTTCGGGTATGTATCCCATAACAACGGCGAATGGACAGTTGATGAAGACCGGCCTGCGGGGCTTACTGAAAAGGTAGGTAAGGCCATTGAGAGAAAGTATGCCGTATAATATAGAGCGTTATGAAAAGAAGAAATATTATTGTTATAGGGGCATCGGCCGGCGGTTTTGAGGCAATAAAGGAGATCATAGCCCTCCTGCCCGCTGACCTTGGAGCCGCCATATTTATCGTTTGGCATATTTCACCAGCCACAATTGGCATTTTACCCGATGTATTGAACAAACTGAACACCCTGCCTGCAGCCAATGCAGTGGATTTAGAAGAAATTAAAATGGGCCGCATTTATGTAGCGCCGCCAGACAGGCACCTGCTGCTGGAAACAGACCATATAAGAGTTACAAAAGGACCGAAAGAGAACAGGTTCCGCCCGGCAGTTGACCCCCTGTTCCGTTCCGCAGCCTATACCTTTGGCGCCGGGGTTATTGGTGT
>NZ_JBJMLX010000114.1:0-26715 GCF_045805085.1 Niastella sp. | reverse complement strand
GGCAGAGGGCAAAAGGCAAAGGGCAGAGAATTCAGGCGGTACAAGATCAATTATTAATCTTGGCAATCGCGAATTATTGCCGATTGCGGATTGCCGATTGCCGATTCCTTAACTTTGACACAATGAGCTCAACCAATCAATTCGACATTATAATCGTAGGCGGGGGACCCATCGGTTTGGCCTGTGCCCTGGAAGCAAAAAAAGCCGGTTTGCATTATTGTATCCTGGAAAAAGGCTGTCTTACCAATTCATTATATAACTACCCCATAAATATGACCTTTTTTTCTACTTCAGAAAAACTGGAAATAGGCGGTATCCCCTTTGTAAGTAATAATATTAAACCTACGCGGCCCGAGGCGCTTGAATATTATCGCCGGGTAGCCACCAGCAATAAGATCACCATTCACCTGCAGGAAGAAGTAAAAGTTATTTCTCCGCTCGATGGAAAATACCAGGTCATCACTTCCAAACAAACCTATAGTGCAAAGTTTGTAGTGATCGCCACCGGTTTTTATGATATCCCGAATACCATGAAAATTCCGGGTGAAGACCTGCCTAAAGTAGTTCACTATTATAAAGACCCGCATTTTTATGCCATGCAAAAAGTAGTGGTAGTGGGCGCCAATAATTCGGCGGTTGATGCCGCGCTGGAAACCTGGCGTAAAGGCGCGGACGTAAGCATGGTCATTCGTGAAGAAGGTATTGGCAAACGGGTAAAATACTGGGTAAAACCCGATATTGAGAACCGCATCAAAGAAGGCAGCATTACCGCCTATACCCATTCCACGTTAATGGCCGTTCGCGAAAAGGAAGTGGATATTCTTACTCCCGAAGGCATAGTTACCATTGAGAACGATTACGTGATTGCCATGACGGGCTATCAACCCAACTTCAATTTATTACAGGATACGGGCATACAGTTGTCGAATGACGATGTGCTGCAGCCTGCTTATGACGCCGGCACCATGGAAACCAACTTACCCAATATTTACCTGGCAGGCGTGGTATGTGGTGGCATGAATACCCATGTGTGGTTTATAGAAAATAGTCGCGTTCATGCAGAAATGATCATTAAGTCGGTTAAGAAGAAGGTTACTCAATAGTGAGTTGCTATTGAGGTATACGGTAAAAGTTTGTTAGTTCTTTAGTTATTAAGTTTGTTAGTTCGAACTCAATAACTAATAAACTAACGAACTAACAAACTTATTCTCTCCTGTAAACATATATCTCTACTCTCCTATTCTTTTTCCTACCTGAAGAAGTTTTATTACTGGCTATAGGTTCTAAAAAAGCATACCCTCTTGCTATAAAGGGCACGCCCAGTGAAGGAAGTTTTGTCATGAGGTATTGTTTTACCGAAACAGCCCGGTTCTGCGACAACTCCTGGTTGTATTGCAGGTTGCCAATGCTATCGGTATGTCCTTTTACAATAACCGAATCCATAACCCCTGATATTTTATGGGCAAAGCTGTCGAGCAGGTCAAAGCTTTTTTTCGATAATTCATAACTGGCCGATATAAAATAAATATCAGGTATGATCAGCGTGTCGATGTGCTGAACATATGGTGTGCGGGTAAGTCCTAATTTTGGTCTCGGTACGGGAGGGTTCTTTAAATGGTTACTGATCGTTTTATCTAACCGCTGATGCCGGTCATCTGCTGAATAGATCTGCCATCTTTCCTGTTCTGCTTCTGCACATATTTTTTCATTGGGATTTACCGGTGTTAATGACACTTTATCGAGCAGGAACAAATATTCATCCTGGAAATCGGGTTTTAAAGAACCGGTATAATCTATTCTTTTAAAAAGCCCGATGGTAAGATAGGCCTCATTGCCAGTAGCAGTATACACATAATGCACCTTTTGCCATTTATTCGATGGCTGCGACAGGGCGGCCCCGCTTCTTACATACCAGTAAGCCGGTTGAATGTCGCGATAGCTTCGTTGTTCGTATAAATAATCTTCCGGCGAAAAATAGATCCCGATGCTATCGAGTACTTTACTGGTGGCGCTTACAAAAAAATCAACATTATACTGGCTGCCTTTTCGTAACCCACATAACAACTGGGTCCTGATGAAATTGCGCACGCCCTTCCTATTTACGCTTCCTGCAGTGAGCCCAACATACCGATACCCGTCGAAGGCAATTTTCATATCACTGTAATAACATTGGCTTCATGAGAGGTGGCGATCCAGGCTTCAGGGGCACAATACTTATGAAACTCGGTGCAAAGATTGGCATCTTCAAAACTGCCATTGGCAATCAGGTTCTGGGAACGCCCGCTAATACCTGACAATAGCAATGCGGAAAAAGTGGGAACGAATTTCAAGATTTGTTTCATAAACTGGTTGACAATGGGATGATCCTAAATTAACAAAAATTGCTATTCACTGATTTTTAGACACATGTAGATGACTTTTGATTTGTATCAATTATATTTCCATTTGCTTGCATATCATAAAACCTTTATATACTTTTGATCTCAGCTTACTTCTACCACACATCCTTCGAAACTCCACTCATTACATCAGCATAGCCATTCAAGATATTATTACTTTTCATTCATCCTTTTGAAGACCTGCTATTAGTCTTTTCTATCAACATGGATTAGAAAAGCATATCCTCCAATTCCTCTGGGGCCATCCCTAATTTTCTTCATCCAAAACAAAATGAAATGAAAAAGATCTACTCTTTTATCATGGTATCTATTATTGCCCTGACCGCAAACGCACAATTAGTAATCAACGAAAACTTTACCGGGTACACGAATGGTAACCTGGGAACCCAGGGTGGATGGGTTCAAAAAGGAACTGGAACCGATGTACAGGTTTCTACTACAACCCCACTTACCTATACTGGCTATACAAGTGGCACCAAGTATGTAACTGTTGGTGCAACTGATGGTAAAGATCCATGGAAGCCTTTCTCATCTCCCATTTCTACCGGTTCAGACAAGACCATTTATATGAGTTTCGTAGTAAGGGTAACCTCTTCCGCCGAGGAGAACAAAGCAGTATATTCGCTTGCCCTTCGTGATACAACTTCTTCAAACCTCAATAATATTCCCTGTAAATTTTATATAGCTGAGCAACAAGGTGCCGGTACAAACATTGAGTTTGGCATAGCAGTAGGCACTTCGTCGCCTGTTTATACAAACGCTGTTTTCAGCTATGGAACTACTTATTTGATCGTTATCAGGTATGATATAGTATCCGGCGCCAATAATGACAAAGCTTATTTGTGGGTAAACCCTTCTTTAAGCGCCGAACCTTCAATAGCTATAGCCACTGGGAACACCGGAGCAACCCAAACCGGTACTGGCGAAGCAGGCTATGGTAGTACACTTCAGGCACTGCAAATTTTCCAAAGCAGTACCGATTCACCCGTTAGCGCATTTGACGCTTTCCGTGTATCTCAAGGTTCGCCTTCAGCCGCCGCCTGGAGCAACCTGAGCCCTGCCGGTTCTTCCCTGCCAGTTATACTCACCAGCTTTAATGCTGATAATGACGGACTGAGCACAAAACTCATCTGGAATGTAGCTGAAGAAGAGGCGTTTGCCAACTATGTTATTGAAAAAAGCACTGATGGCAGAACCTTTACTGCTATTGGCACTGTAAAAGCTACCAGTCAAAAAACTTATAGCTTTACCGATGGTTCTACCAGCGACAACAACAGCTTCTACAGATTGAAAATGGTTGACATAAATGGGGACTTTAAATATAGCTACATCGTTAGCATTAAGAGTAAACTTATTGCGAATATCTCCCTGTCGCCCAATCCGGTTAAAAACAACCTGATGATCCAGCACCCGAAAGTGATTACAGAAGGGCATATTCAGGTTATAAGCGCCAATGGACAATTATTAAAAGATGTTAAACTGGCGGCCAACGCAGTTATATCGAATGTTGATATGAGCGGTTTCACCAGTGGACTTTACCACATTCTTTTTAAAAGTGGTTCGGATATGTTTAATAAAACGGTAATTAAGCAGTAGATTGGTGCTGTTTTTTATGCAAAGAGTCATTCCGATTAAGTCGGGATGACTCTTTTCTTAAGTAGCTTTGTCGTGAAACGTCAAACAACCTTATCAACCTCTGTCAACTTGTTAACTCGTCAACTGGTCAACTGGTCAACTATCGTTAACTAGTAGCTTTTTCTTCCCAGATACAAGATAAATGTACTATCGTCTCTACACTCTTCTGCATATCCTGCACGCTCACGTATTCATGTTTACCATGAAATGCCATTTCACCGGTGAATATATTCGGACAGGGCAATCCCATAAACGACAAACGCGAGCCATCTGTACCACCCCTGGCGCTCATTTCAAGCAACGGTACACCTGTGCGTTTAATGGCTTCCTTTGCATAAGCTGATACCTGCGGATATTTATCCAGCACCTCTTTCATATTGCGGTATTGTTCGCGCACTTCAAAATCGGCTTTGGCGCCGGGGAACCGTTGCAGGGTAGCCGCCAGCTTTTCCTTTAAACCGTTTTCATATTCAGCCAGCTTAGCTGTTATAAAATCGCGAATGATAAACTCCAGCGTTACCTTTTCAGCAATTCCGTTTATGCGAACCGGGTGTACAAAACCCTGGCGCTTTTCGGTTGTTTCGGGCGACAGGGTATCTTTTGGCAATGATTCCAGGAAGGATCCGGCCACTTTCATCGCGTTCACCAGTTTATCTTTTGCATAGCCGGGGTGCGCACTGATGCCATGAAAAGTAATAGTAACGCCATCGGCGGAGAATGTTTCATCTTCATACGCACCGCGTTCACCTGCATCGAGGGTATAGGCAAACTCAGCGCCGAGTTTTTTAAGATCGGCTTTATCAACCCCTCGGCCTATTTCTTCATCGGGGGTGAACAGTATTTTGATGGTCCCATGTTTTATAGCGGGATTCGTCATAAAGTAATTCGCCATATCCATGATCACGGCTACACCTGCTTTATCATCGGCGCCCAGCAACGTAGTGCCGGAAGCAGTGATAATATCCTCGCCTTTCTTCTTAAGCAAATAAGGATGGTCTACCGGAGAGATCACCTGTGCAGGATCATCGGGCAACACAATGTTACCGCCATCGTAGTTGGTATGTACTATAGGTTTTACATTCTTTCCGGTACAGTCAGGCGCCGTATCAACATGCGAACAAAAACAGATCACCGGTACCTGTTTGGTGGTATTCGCAGGAATGGTGGCATACACATACCCATTGTCGTCGAGTTGTGCATCCGTAATGCCCATGGCCAGTAACTCCTGTACCAGTAAACGGCTTAGGTCTTTTTGTTTTTCTGTACTGGGGCAGGTGGTTGATTGCGGATCACTTTGCGTATCTATTTGCACATATCGTAAAAACCTGTCCTTTGTGGTAAAACTATAGTTGGTAAACATGTAAGCTGTATTTTTGGCAATATAACTCAAATATCGTTCAACTCATTTCCCCATGACGCCCGGCACTACCACTCCGCTTATTAAACAAGGCTGGCTACGAGCTGTACTGCTTTTTGTGGCTTTTATCAGTGCGGGTGTACTGGCAGGTATGGCCGGTGGACTGTTTTCATTAACATTGGCTGGTGGCACAGCGTTTAGTCAAACGTTGCTGAACAGCATTACCCTGGCATTATTTATTTTCGAACTGGTTGGCATAGTCCTGGTCATCCTCTTTCGCCGGTACATCGATCGCCGGCCGGTTAAAAGCCTGGGGTTTCAATGGCAAACCTTTCAACCCGATGCCCTCACCGGTTTTTGTTTGGGTATGGCCTTATTAGGCGCCGGTTCTCTGGTGCTGTTGGCCAGCCACAACCTTGAATGGACCGATGCCCGTTTTGCCCCTGCCGACCTTTTTATGGGGCTGGTGCTGATGGTAGTGATCGCCTTTACAGAAGAAATGGTGTTCAGGGGATACATCCTCAACAACCTGATGGAATCGATGAACAAATGGGTGGCCCTGGCCATATCGGCTGGGCTTTTTACTTTTGCCCATGGCAGTAATCCCGGTATTTCATTTATTGCCGTTATCAATCTGCTTTTAGCCGGTCTGCTGCTTGGCATTAACTTCATATATACACGCAATATCTGGTTTGCCATTTGTTTTCATTTTAGCTGGAACTTTTTACAGGGCCCCGTTTTAGGTTATGAAGTGAGCGGACTGCCTTTACAAAGCGTATTACAACCTTCCCTACATGGTCCCTGGTGGATAACCGGTGGTTCGTTTGGGCTCGAAGGTTCGTTTGTGGCTACCGGTCTTCTTTTATTCGCCCTGCTGTTATTATATGCTGCGTATGAAAAAAGATATGTAAAACCGGTAACTGCCAGTTAATAACATATCGTATAAGTTTTTTGTCTAATCCGGCAAATCTGGTTATCTTTTTATAAACTAAAGCTGGCTTATATGAAAAAACTCCTCATCGGTGCCCTTGTAGGGGGCATCATACTATTCTTCTGTCAATTTCTTTCCTGGACGGTTTTAAACTGGCATGGCAACGCTTACCAATACACTCCCAGGCAGGATACTATTATGAGCGCATTAAGCACACAGATAGATAAAGACGGGCAGTATATGATCCCCAACCTGCCGCCCGATGCCACCATGAAAGATCATGAAGCCGCTATGAAAACATATGCCGGAAAGCCCTGGGCAGTGATAGCTTACCATTCTTCCAAGAATATAAACATGGCGCCGAACATTTTTCGCGGGTTGATCGTGGATATATTGATAATTGGTTTTTTCTGCGCCATCATCAGCCGGATGAATGCATTGAACTTTACTGCTATTCTTATTTCAGCCTTGTTTGTGGGCATGATCGTTTTCTTTAATGTGCCTTATACGCACCACATCTGGTTCCAGGATGCGGACCTCATGGGTTATTTCTGGGATTGTTTGGTGGGTTGGGCGTTGGTGGGTGTTTGGCTGGGCTGGTTATACAAAGTCTGAACCGGGATGGATGAGAACCCAATCATCCCACCCATCCCAATTCAGACTATTTTTTAACCGCCGGTTTCTTTTTGGGAGCAGGTTTTGCTACCTGGGCTGCTTCCTGTGCGGCTACTTCGTCTACATATATTGTTTTGCCCTCTGGTATTTCCAGCTTGCTAAAAACGGAAGGCATAATGTAAATAACGTTTACCAGGGAGTTGTGACTTGCATCAATGAACTTCCAGGTAAGTCCGTTGTCGGTAGATTCACCTACCAGGTAAGACCAGGTCTTTACTTTGCCACGGCTTTCATCCCATGAGTCCCGTACTTTTTCAATTACACATTGCCAGGTTTCAATGTCGTTCAACATGGACAGCATTTGCAGCTTTTCGGGTTTCTCTTCCGTTTTGGGTTCATTGCGATAATGGATGGTTATTACATGTTCTTTAAACCCATCCTTGCCACCATAATACTTAATAGCGCTTGGTGCGCATAAATTCATGTAGGTGTCCCATTCAGCGTAAAAACCGGCCCTGGTTAAACTATCGGCAAACTTCAGGGCATTACGGGTAGCAATGGCCGTATCCGATTCGGGCAATGAGGGGTCGGTAGTAGAAGGCGTTGTGGTTTGGTCCTGAGCGTAAACAATACCAGATAAACAGATAAATAGTGCACACGTAACGATGCGCATCGTGGTTTGTATCATAGGGTATAAATTAATGCGGCAAAATAGAAAAAAATTCCGGGCAGGTCAATATGGGAAAAATACGTGTGGAGTTGACGAGGACAGTAATCGCCTAAGTGGAAATATGGAGAAATGCAGGGAGTCAGTGGTCGGGTGTGGGAGGTCGGTAGAAAGCAAGAAGTAGGAAACAAGAAAATCCGGGATCTTCTTACTTCCTACTTCATATATCTTAATTCGGTATTTAGGGCATAATGATCCGGGAAGGAGCTGCGCCAATTTCAACCAGTTCAATATCAAAAACCAGGTCTTCACCGGCCAAAGGATGATTGGCATCCAGCATTACATTTTCTTCACCTATTTCAGTAACCACAACCGGAATAACATGTCCTTCAGAGTTGGTCATATTCAACCGCATGCCTACTTCCAGTTCCATATCTTCAGGAAATTCGCTCGCAGGGAAGGCAACGATCATATCGGGGTTTTTAGGACCGTAAGCTTCGGCAACAGGGATTGAAATGGTTTTTTTATCACCTACCACCATTCCCATAACACCATTGTCGAAACCAGGAATAACCATTCCGCTTCCTACTTCGAATTGCAGCGGTTCACGACCTGCAGAGGAGTCGAATGTTGTTCCATCGGTTAAACGGCCATGATAATGAACCTTTACAGTATCACCGTTTTTTACTTGTTGCATATAAACTTTATTAGTATTAAAAATTGTCAGGAAAGCCAACTCCCCCGTCCCACATCGCCATATCCGCTTGATAATTGGTGAATAGAAGCGAGAAAATAAAAAGCCTTTTTCCCTTTGCTGCAAAGTAAAAGGAATATTTTGGCGCAGCCAATAAAAGTTTTTTATTGACATTTGGGGCTAAAAGGCGCAAGCGACAAGGCCCCGGGACACAAGAAAATAATACTTTGAATTAAGGAAAAATGACAGAAAATACACAACCATCAAATATCATACCTCGCATCGTATTCATGGGCACGCCCGAATTTGCCGTAGCCTCGCTCGATGCGTTGGTACAGGCCGGGTGTAACATCGTAGGTGTAATTACCGCACCTGATAAACCAGCAGGCCGGGGAATGAAATTAACGGAAAGCGCCGTTAAGAAATATGCAGTTGAAAAACAGCTGCATGTTCTGCAACCGTTAAAGTTGAAAGACCCCGTGTTTTTATCAGCACTAAAGAACCTGCAGGCTGATCTGCAGATCGTAGTAGCGTTTCGTATGTTGCCAGAAGTGGTTTGGAACATGCCCCCCATGGGCACTATAAATCTGCATGGTTCGCTGTTGCCTCAATACCGTGGCGCAGCGCCCATTAACTGGGCCGTAATAAACGGGGAGAAAGAAACCGGCGTCACCACCTTTAAACTGCAGCACGAAATTGACACCGGCAATATCCTGTTACAGGATAGTTTTCCCATTGGCGAAGATGAAACGGCCGGTGAAGTGCACGATAAAATGAAAGAGATCGGGGCCCGGCTCCTGGTGAAAACGGTAGAAGGTTTGGCAAACGGCACCCTGACTGAAATGCCGCAAGAGGCAGAAGGCAGAAGGCCCTCCTACGCTAAAGCTTCGGCGGGCGAAGCAGCCGAAAATACACAACTCAAACATGCGCCTAAAATTTTCACAGAAACATGTAAGATCGATTGGACTCATTCTGTCATCGCTATTTACAACCTCATTAGAGGGTTATCGCCATACCCCGCTGCGTTTACCTATCTGAATGATAAAATGCTGAAAATATACAAGGCAAAAAAGGAATTGCATACTGCTCCCAAAAGCGCCGGTTCATTTGAAACGGATAATAAGACCTATCTGAAGTTCGCCGGTTCGGATGGTTATATTTATGTTACTGAGTTGCAGTTGGAGGGTAAGAAACGAATGAGTATTGAAGAGTTTCTTAGAGGCTATAGATTTGCTTAGTTGACCAGTTGACGAGTTGATCAGTTAACCAGGAATACATATAACACAAGGGCCAAAGCGGTTTAAACTGCTTTGGCCCTTGTGTTATATGCCTTTTATCTCTGCCTTCTGCCTTTTTCTAATAAGCTATATCAACATAGAACTTACCCATCTCTGCACCTAATTCAGCCGCAGCGGCATCGCTTAAACGAACAGTCAAGCCAACGCTTTCACGCATATCGGGTAATTGTCCCAATACTTTGGCAAAAACCGATTTATTGGTAGAGCTATAAGTGATCTTAACTATGGTGCCAACAGGCACGTTATTCATGAGCGCATAATACTTACCATCTTTCCAGCCGCTGGTGCTTCTGAAAATTCCGGCATTACCTGCTGTTGATTTTCCACTGCCACTGTACGATGGTTTGAAATAACCACCTTTATACCCGGAATAATTTCCTTCCGTAGTAACAGGAGTAACGGGGGTGGTTGCCGGCGGCGCTCCTATATCTTTTTTGGCTTCTTCTTTCTCTTCTTTCAGTTCTTCTTTTTTGGCTTCTACCGTTTTATGATCTACTGCTTTTGTATCAGCAGGCTTTGTCTCAGTTGTTTTTGTGTCGGCAGGTTTTGTTTCGGCCGGCTTTTCCGTTTTTACCACCGGTGTTTCGGTAGCCGGTTTGGCGGTGGTGCCACCCGTTGCCGCCGGAACGATCAATTTCTTAAGCCCATTGGCGGCCAGTGGTGAGGAAGCCGTTTTTACCTTCAGGTATCCTACTATCAGTTTCATGCCTGCCTGTAACTGGTCATTGGTTACGTTGTTCCATTTTTCCAGCGACTCAATAGGTATTTTATTAGCATTCTGGCTAATGCGGTACATCCATTCTTTCTCCTGCACAATATGATAAACGGGTACAAACACCTCATCGGCGTTCTTTTTACCATCCTGCGAAAAGTTGTGCGCGGAAAGAGGCACTTTTAATTCCTGGCCAATGGAAAGCTTGTCCATGGTTACACCGCTTAAGGCGGCTATCTCCTTGGGTTGTGCATTGTATAATCGCCCAATAGCAAACCAGGTTTCTTTTGGTTGAACCGTATGCATCAGGTAAAGGTCAGGAGAAGTACCCTGCACTGTCATGTCTGATTGTGACCAGGCAAATTGGGTAAACGCCACCAACGCAATAACTAAAACTCCTTTAAACTTCAACATAGGCTATGCATTTCGTATTCGTTTGCAAAGATGTAGAATTAATTTTAATTAGCTGTTTTCATTTGCACTATCAGCAGTACCCCTTTTCAATATGCGCCAGCCCTGGGGATAATAATTATTGATCCGGTTCGGCAACACCTTTATCCAGCCTACATTATAGTGCTCAAATTGTACCAAAGTCCACCCCTTATGGCCTATAGATAAGCTAACTTCTTCCCGCCGCAAATATTGCAATGCCTCTTCCTTTTTTAACGTTACTGCAACAATTGCCGGGTTAATGATTGTGCTTAACGCCAGCGCATGATCAGGGACCAGGTCATTGCCGGCTATCTTACCAATTGCTATGCCAGCTCTTCGAACATACACATTATCTACAATGGTAAGCAGCTCTTTCTCCAGTTGCTGTGGGAAGGCCAGGATCTCTTCTTTCTGCTTCCACAATTGTACAGGTGCGCCAGCCTGTAGCCAGGGCTGAACAATGCCTGTTTCGTTTTTAGACGCCTTTTGCAGCAATGATTTCCTGGGTGGCTTTATTACGCTGCGGCCGCCATCCTGTTTGCGAAAACAGCTGATAAAAAAGCCTTCGCCCTTTACTTTATATGGGAAGAACCGGTACCCGTAGGCCCGGTGTTTATCTGATTGCGTTTCAACAATACCCCACGATGCCTCAATCACCAACGGTAAACTGTCGACGCTGAAGGTATCCATCAGCCAGTCGGCAATGTGTTCATCTTCTTCTTTTGAATAGGAACAGGTAGAATAGATCAGTACACCGCCTTCCTTCAGGGAAGGTAAAACTGCGGCCAGAATGCGTTGCTGGCGTTGATAGCACAGGTCTACATTCTGCTCGCTCCACTCCCCGATGGCCTCCCGTTCCCGCCTGAACAACCCTGAACCCGAACAGGGCGCATCTATCATAATTACATCAAAAAAATTGGGTAGCCGTTCAAAGGTTGTAGGATCGGCATTGGTGACAATAACATTGGCGCCCCCCCATTTAATGCTGTTCTCCTCAAGTATGGCCGCTCTTGATTTTATCACTTCATTGCTCACCAGTAAACTATCGGCGCTGATGAGCGATTGCAACAAGGTTGATTTACCACCCGGCGCAGCGCACAGGTCCAATACGCGCAAGGGCTGGCTTATATCCGTTGTTTGGGTAAGCGCCTGTTCCACAAACATGCTCGATGCCTCCTGTACATAGTAGGCACCGGCGTGTATCAACGGATCGAAAATAAAAGCCGGCCGCTGCGGCAAATAATAGCCATTGGACGACCAGGGGATCTTGTTATTTGTGGAAAGTTCGAGCTGATCAATTTTGAAGGGGATCTGGCCTTTTGAC
The DNA here is from genome assembly GCF_045805085.1 of Niastella sp. Classification (NCBI taxonomy): domain Bacteria; kingdom Pseudomonadati; phylum Bacteroidota; class Chitinophagia; order Chitinophagales; family Chitinophagaceae; genus Niastella; species Niastella sp. Next base: position 14,651 of record NZ_JBJMLX010000114.1, on the reverse strand, counting down.
CATTCACCATTCACCATTGACGCCTTCGCGGCATTCACCCGTACCGAGGTAACCTGTTCGCCGCTTTCATGCACCTGAATAAACGCCTCTTTATCGAAGCCAGCGACACCGGTTAATGAATCAAGAAGTTGTTGAGGAAGTTGCACCCCGCGAAATTATGAAATAATGATCAAGTCGACGTTCTATGTCAAAGAGCTGCTTTTCAGTGACTGATTGCACAAATGTAGGGCAGCTCTCTGTCTGTATTCTCAAATATGTGACGCTCTTCGGGAAGTGATGTGACGGAGACCTCGAAACGATGGGACGTTTGGTAATTTTTCCTCGGGAATGCCTGTTTTTTTGTGACGGCTTAGGGAAAACGGTGTGATGAGTAGTTAAAAAACGGAGATGTTTAACAATTTTACCACACGTTCACCTCGGATTCACCTCGGAATCACCTCTAATTTACCTCGGGATGACCTCGGGGTCACCTCGGATTTACCTCAGTTCGCCTCTGTTCAACCTCAATTCCACCTCAATGAAACCTCGAAGCCCGGGGAAGCAAAGAGATTGAACAGAGTTACCATTGAGGTACCATTGAGGCAGCATCGCGGATGAAATGTGTACAAAAAGCAAATACCGCTCCGCATGGGGCGGAACGGTATTCGGCTTTATAATAGTTTCGTTTCCTGATTATTTAACCACCTTATCGGCTTTGAATTTTCTTGAGGTCAGCAACTGGCCACGTACGTCATAAAATTTGAAGGTACCTTCGCGTTTATCGTTTGTGTAGTTCCCGGTTTCTTTCACCGTACCATTCGCGTTATATTCCGTAGTGTTTCCATCTCTTTTTCCGTTTTTGTAATGGATGATGATCCTTCTGCCGCCACCTTCAAAAAAGGCGCTATACCAATCAACAGCACTACTGTCATTGCGGTGTTCCATTTCCTTGGGTTTTCCATTGGGATAATAGGTAGTGGTTGTGCCTACCAGCTTATTGAAGTTAACAATGGTATCGGTTTTTATTAAGCGGCCGGTTTTTGTATCGTATGATTGGGCAGCCTGGAATTTGCCTTTTTCTTTAAAATGGATCTCTGTCTTCAGTTTTCCGAACAGGAACGATTTCTCAACACCTTCCGAATGATCGTCATTCATGTACTGGTACTCGTAGGTAAGTTGGCTTTTGGGCTTCGACACAGCAGAATCATCTACTTTCTGGAATGAATTATCCTGGGCTTTGCTGACTTGACAGGTAACAAATAAAACAACAGCAGCGAGGAAAGCACTTTTTGTGATCATATAGTACGATTAACAATTATTTGCGGCTAAGATAATGGAGAAATTCTGTGTTTGCAATGCACGTAACTCATTCTTTTACAAACGCCTCAACCGCTTTTGTGCGTACAAAAACGACAATTCCCCCATTGTGCAGTTCTTATAACGGCATACCCGGGCCGTTTAGTGTTACAAATTCTTTATTTCCCCAATGAGGTCCTGCAATACCTTTTTGGCATCGCCAAAAAGCATGGAGGTTTTGGGTTGAAAGAAAAGATCGTTCTCGATGCCGGCATAACCAGGTTTCATACTGCGTTTGTTCACGATCACATTTTTGGCCAGCTCCACATCGAGAATGGGCATACCATATATGGGGGAAGATGGATCGGTTTTAGCGGCAGGGTTCACCACGTCGTTGGCGCCTAATATCAGCACCACATCGGTGGTAGGAAACTCGACATTGGCCTGTTCCATCTCCATCAGTTTATCATAACTAACATCGGCCTCGGCCAGCAATACGTTCATATGGCCCGGCATGCGGCCCGCTACGGGGTGAATGGCATATTTCACCTCTACTCCTTTGCTTTCGAGTAATTTTTCCAGTTCATGACAGGCATGTTGCGCTTGAGCAACGGCCAGTCCGTACCCGGGAACGATCAATACTTTATGGGCGTAGCTCATCACCACGGCAGTATCGCTTAAAGTGATCTCTTTATACGAACCCTGGTCTTTTTTAGCGCCAGCAGCCACAGCAGTACTACCGCCAAACGATCCTATCAACACATTCTTCAGCGAGCGATTCATTGCTTTACACATCAGGATGGTGAGCAAAGTACCGGCAGCACCTACCAGGATACCACCTGTTAACATCACTTTGTTGTTGTATAAAAAGCCGCCGCAAGCCGCCGCTACACCGGTAAACGAGTTCAATAACGAAATAACAACCGGCATATCGGCCCCGCCAATGGGCATTACAAACAACACCCCATACACCAGCGCCAAACCAACGGTTGCATAAAAAAGCAAATGGGCAGAACCCACATTATACTGATATGTTAACACAGCCGCCGCCAGTACCAACAACAACACCAGCAGGTTTACAATGTGCTGGCCGGGGAACGACATGTCTTTTACTTTACCACTCAGTTTACCCCAGGCGATCATACTACCGGCAAAGGACACGCTGCCGATAATGGCGCCTGCAATGATGGTTAAATAATGACCGGCCTGCACAAAATCACTTAGCCAGGCCGAATCAACTGCTTTATACGTTTGATAGATATGATCGAATTCCACTGCCGAGATGAGGGCCGCACAGGCGCCACCCATACCATTGAACATACTCACCATCTCGGGCATGGCTGTCATCTTTATTTTTTTGGCGCTCAGGGTACCAATAATACCGCCAATGAGAATGCCACCAAAGATCCACGGATAATTGCCCAGCTTTTTACCATCTTCTTCATACAGGAATATGGTGCCAATAATAGCAATCGTCATCCCCGCCGCTGCCAGCAGGTTTCCATTACGGGCTGTAGCCGGGTTCGACAACATTTTTAATCCTATAATAAACGTAACCGAACCTACGAGATAACACAGGGTTAGTATACTTACTTCCATAATTCGTTATTACTTGCTGCTTGTGTTTTGTTTCTTACCTTTTCCTTTGAACATTTCCAGCATGCGGTCGGTCACTACAAAACCGCCTACCACATTTAACGTGCCCACTACTACCGCCAGGAAACCGAGAACGAGCGCTACATAGTTATGTGGGTCCGCCTTGCCCATTACAATAATGGCCCCGATAATTACCACGCCGTGAATGGCATTGGCGCCACTCATTAACGGCGTGTGCAATACACTGGGCACATGACCAATTACCTCGATGCCTACGAAGATCATCAATATAACGATGTAGATCATTTGCTGATTTTCAGCTATCCAGCTTAAAACTGATTCCATATAAGTTTGAATATTTTTATTAATTCGGCAATCGGCAATCGTGAAACGGCAAACGTGAAACGTGAAAGGATTCGCGAAGATGAAACATTCTCACTATTTTCATTTCCCACTCATTTCATCCTTCGCCCTTTATCAACCCTGTTAACCCTGTCAACTCTATCAACTTGTCAACTCGTCAACTGGTCAACTGGTCAACTGTTTAACTCTTTCATGCACCACTTCGCCATGGTTCGTAATACAACAACCTTTTACCAGGTCGTCGTCAAAGTTTACATTGAGGTTACCTTCTTTATCAATGATGAGCTGCAAAAAGTTAAGCAGGTTTTTACCGTATAATTTACTGGCATCAGAGGGCATGGTAGCCGCCAGGTTGCTATTGCCAATAATATGCACGCCCTTATACAATACGGTTTGATCGTTTTTGGTAACAGGCGTATTACCACCCGTAGCCGCGGCCAGGTCAATGATCACCGAGCCTACACGCATGCGTTGCAGCATTTCCTCCGTTATTAATATGGGAGCTTTTTTACCGGGAATTTGTGCGGTGGTAATTACAATATCGGATTTAGCAATGCTTTCTGCAATGCGATTTTGCTGACGTTGCTGATAATCGGAAGATTGTTCAACCGCATAGCCACCGGCTTTTGATGCATCGGCGGCGCCTTCCACCTCAATGAATTTGGCGCCCAGACTCATTACTTCTTCTTTCACTGCAGGTCGGGTATCAAACACTTCCACCACAGCACCCAGGCGGCGGGCAGTGGCAATAGCCTGCAAACCGGCCACACCAGCGCCGAGTATCAATAATTTGGCAGGCGCAATGCTACCGGCTGCTGTCATAAACATGGGAAAATAGCGGCTATAACTATTCGCAGCCAGCAATACGGCTTTATACCCGGCAATATTAGCTTGTGAGCTCAGCACATCCATACTTTGTGCACGGGTGGTGCGGGGTAACATATCCAGACTAAACGTGATAAGTCCCTGTTTTGCCCATTGCTGCATCAGCGAAACATTAAACAAAGGTTGATAAACCCCGACAATGATCTTTGATGACAAATCTTTCGCTTCTGGAAAAGGGTGAATGGCTACCAGTACATCAGCGGACTGAATAATCTCTGTTCTGCTTTTTATAGCCGCGCCAGCTTTAACGTATTCCTCGTCGTTATGAAAGGCTTTTTCACCAGCGCCGAGTTCAACAAATACAGTAATGCCTTTTTTGGTAAGGGCTGTTACGATCTCGGGCAAGAAGGAAACGCGGGATTCTTCGGATGGTTCTTTTAAAACTCCAATCGTCATAATCAGGTAGTAGTTATAGCATTCAAGGTAAGCAAAATTTAAGTTATGTACACTGCTACGCCGGAAATGACTTTTTATTGTGACCGCATAAAAATTTGAAAATGTGAAAATTAGCAAATTTGAAAATGGAAGGCCAAAAACCAGTCGCAACAAGGCCTGACGCCTAAAAAAGTTAGGTGTTGTTACCTTTAAAACCTGATGGTAAAGTCCTGTTTTACCTTAAAATCATCACGAAAAAACAACAGTCCGATAAAAAACAAGTCGACAGAAAGTTGCACAGAGGAGTGTTCTTTGATGGCAGCCCAGGCCTGTTCCATTTCCGGGCTCCAGTGAATATCATCAAAAATAACCACGCTGGTCGCGTTCAGGTGTGGTAACAGCTGGTTGAAATACCGTACGGTGGGTTCGTACCGGTGATTGCCATCGATAAAAACCAGATCGAGTGGAGATACTGCATCAAGAATACCTGGCAACGTATCATCAAAATTACCCACCACCTGTTGGATGGAGGACAATTGCAGCAATTGAAAATTCCTGCTCGCCTGGGCAGCCACTGCCGCACTTCCTTCGGCCGTAATAAGCCTGGCCTTTGGATTGGCCAGCGACATATAGGCGGTTGAAATACCCAGCGAAGTGCCCAGCTCCAGGATGTTTTTGGGTTGATAATAATTTACTATGCGAAATAACAACTGCGCCCATTTTTTGCTTTTGGCGGAATGCTGTGCAATGGATGAAATGGTCCGCTGATTTGTTTTGTTGATGGTAGAACCTGCGCCGAAGTCTTCCACTTCAATGAGGGTATTATCGCGCAATAATTTCTGGCGTAAAGCTTCTACCTGGTTGTAAGCATAAAAATTCCGCTTATCGATCAATACCTGCCGCACAAAATCATACACAAAAGGCGAATGTATACCATGGCCTTTTCCATTCAACGCGGTAAAGTAATAAGATGAATATTTTTTTAATAGCTGCCAGGTAGAAAACATGAGGGATTAGAAATTAGAAATGAAAAAGGAATACACTGCAACGACTTTTAATTCTTCATTTTAAATTTTTCAATTCTTATTTCCCTTCTTTCCGTTCCCAAACCTGAAAGCTATATGCATAGGCGTGTTTTTCATCGGCAGTAAAATCCAGCTGGGAAAGCAGGTTCCAATCGGCAAAGTTCATTGCAGGAAAGTAGGCATCGGCATCGATGGTAGTATGAACGCGGGTCAAATAAACGCGTTGCGTGAGCGGCAGGGTTTGTTTATAAATTTCTCCGCCACCAATGATGAAGGCTTCTTTGGCATCGGTATTGGCAGCAACTGTCATAGCCCCTTTCAGGTCATGCACCACAAAGGCGCCTTCGGGTTGCCAGTCCTTTTGACGGGTGATAACGATGTTTGTTCTGCCGGCCAGTGGCTTGCCCAGTGATTCAAAAGTTTTTCTACCCATGATCACCGGCATACCCCAAGTGGTATTTTTAAAAAACTTCGTATCGTTTGGCAAAGACCACAGTAACTGGTTGTTCTTCCCTATTGCATTATTATCGGCCGCTGCGACCACCTGGCTTAGGATCATAGAAATTAAAAATTAGAAATGATAAATTAATCCATTGGCTTCCGGATTTACACCGCCACCGGCGCTTTTATAGCCGGATGGCACTGATAATTGAGCAGGGTAAAATCTTCAAATTTGAAATCAAAGATGTCCTTTACAGCCGGATTGAGTTGCATGGTAGGCAACGGATACGGCGTTCGGGTTAATTGCAGGTTCACCTGCTCCAGATGATTGCTGTAAATATGTACATCGCCAAATGTATGAATGAACTCACCCGGTTCCAGATCACATACCTGGGCGATCATGAGGGTTAATAAAGCATAGGAAGCTATATTAAAAGGAACTCCCAAAAACACATCAGCCGACCGTTGATAGAGTTGACACGATAACCGCGGCTTGGGCCTCCCCCCGGCCCCCTCCGGTGGAGGGGGAGGAGATACATAAAATTGAAATAGTACATGGCAGGGCATCAACGCCATATTAGGCAATTCGGCCACATTCCACGCGCTTACGATGAGGCGGCGGCTGTCGGGATTGGTTTTTATCTGGCGGATCACATCCGTGATCTGGTCAATGGTTTGGGCGCCCTCGCCTGCCGACCAGCTGCGCCACTGCTTGCCATAAACCGGTCCTAATTCGCCCTGTTCATTGGCCCATTCATCCCAGATACTAACTCCGTTCTCTTTTAAATATTTGATATTGGTTTCCCCTTTCAGGAACCATAACAATTCATGAATAATGCTTTTAAGATGCAATTTCTTGGTAGTAACCAGCGGAAAGCCCTGCTGCAGATCAAAACGCATCTGGTATCCAAAACAACTGGTAGTGCCCGTACCGGTACGGTCTGATTTATAAACCCCCGTTTCCTTGATATGCTTTAAAAGTGCCAGGTATTGCTCCATGGCCGCAAGGTACGAAAAGAGTGACGCTTATAAGCCTGGACAAGATGGCATGTTAGCAAGGTGTGAATTGATGGATGGTCAACCGCAAACCGGCAATTTTGGCCTCGCGAAATTCGGGTCTCGCTTAATCGTGTCGATATGCCAATAAAAAACCCCTTCCAGGGGAAGGGGCAAATGCAGTTAGTTTCGGCTCTCCCTTCAGGGGGCTGGCGGGCTAATGCTGGCCAGCCAGGTTAAACCCATTTCCGTTTACCGTATGGCCATTGGTGCCATTAGCGCCATTTCCATTTACCTTGATACCGTTTTGCTGTGTAGCCGGCGGATTGCTCAATGATTTTGACAGATCGCCATAGATCTTCGACAACAATTGATTATTGGTGATCAGTTTACCTTCGAGGTCTTTTGTTTTTTGTTGTTCGCGGTATAATGATTCCTGCAGGGAGGTGATCATGTTTTGCTTGTCATCCAGCACCAGTTGCAATACAGCCTGTTGCTGTTGTACTTCGTGCAGGTTGCGCTCCAGGTTCTCTATATGACCGGTTTTTGACCGCAGGCTTTCCTGGTGCTGACGGTTCTCTTCCCGGCTGCGTTCAACAGCCTGTTGCCAGGCGGAGATCTCTTCGCGCTGCTGATGCAATTCTTCCTTCATCGCATGTATCTCGCGCTCGAAATTTTCTTTCTGGGTTTGAGTTTGTTGCACCTGCACTGTTTTATCGGCAGCGTCCTTTTCTACTTCGCGGAAGGTTTTAATGCGTTGCTCCAGCTGATTTTGCAGGAATTCTATCTGCAGTTTCTTTTCCTGCAAAACATCCTGTAAATAGGTTTGATCGGTGATCTTTGTCTTTAATGAATTCTTTTCTTCTTCGGCCTGGGTAAGCAGCCCCTGCAATTCTTTTATCTGTTGTTCGTAACCTCCATGTTTTTGTTCGCCGCTGGTTTGTACTTTTTGCACCAGCACAGTATTCTCTTCTTTCAGCTGTTGAATGGTCTTTTGCAATTGCTGTAATTGCATCGACAGATCAGCCTTTTCGCTCTTGTATTGTATCCCCAGTTCATCAACCTGTTTGGCGTAATAGCGCTGTAATTCCTCTGATTCTGTTTGTGCCGACTTTGATGAATATTCCATGTTCTTCATCAGGTTTTCCAAACGGGTTACCTCGGCGGCGCTTTTTTCTCTCATTTCCTGCTGCGCCCGCAGTTTATCCTGCAGTTGTCTAACCGATTCCTGTAACTGTTGTACCTGTTGCTGGCTTAGCGCCAATGCCTCGGGGATCTGTTGCTCGCCTTCTATCAATTTGGCATTGGTTTGTGCGTTCTCCAGTGCCTGTTGCAGTTGCGTTACCTTCAACTTATATCCATTGATCTCCAGTTGCAAACGTGAATTGGAATCGTCATTCTGCTTTTCAGTACTGTAAGCTTTATTGAGAAGATCGGAGTATTTTCCTTCGAGTTCGCGAAAGTCCTGTTCAAGCGTGGCATAGTTCTCACGGTACCGGCGTACTTCCTGCTCGTACTTCTTGATCAGGGGCTGATTATCGGGATTGGTGCCGCTCGCCAGCCAATCAGGCATCTGGCCGCCGCCATTAGGATCGGCAGCTATTACTGTATGAAAGCCACCGCCTTCCATATAAGCAGGTTCGGCTCCCTCAAGGCCCTTCTTTTTACGTTTATAGTGAAAGAAAGTAGTAACCAGGAATGCAATAACAGTCCCCGGAATTGCGATCCATAGTACGATTTGCAGAAACTGCTTTAACTCGTACATGGAAACGAGCAGGTATCCCAACATAAAAATACAATTTTAGGTACACGTTTAACTTTCGAAACGACAAGATGGTTTCAGAGGGACGGTTGGATTAATATTGGTACTACGGTGTGGGGGTATAGTATGGGCTGGTTACTTCTTATAAATCACTCATACAAAACTTACTTAATACATTCCTTATTGTGCATCGTGAAAATAAATCTTGGCCTGGTTTTTATGAACAGACGTAAACAGCAAGTGTATCAGGGCTCAATAATAATACCAATTTAAGGTTAAAACAAGCATCCGGCGCCTGTTTTTTCCACATTATAGCAATGAAAAAATACGGTCGCGCTTTATACATACTACCTTTAACATATATGTTTTCAGCTTCAGGTATAACAAAATTTTAAAAATTCATAGGGGTATCGTTATTTTCAGTTGTCTCTTTTATTAAAACCTTATTGGAAGCATTTATATTTGGAGCGGATTATCAACGCATTAAAGTGGCCAACCCAAATACTACCACCATCAAGCCGCTGTCGGCCGACAGCGAGAAGGAATTTGAACAACTTTTTAAGGAACACTTTAAAAGCTTGTATGCCTATGCTTTCACTATTCTGAAGAATGAATCCATTGCCGAAGAAACGGTCCAAAACGTCTTTTACAAAATATGGGAGAAGAGGGTACCTGAGAATATTCAAACCTCTCTCAAGGCCTATTTGTACAAAGCCGTATATCACGAAAGCCTGAATTATCTGAAACACCAGAAAATTAAGGCCCGGTATCAAGTGCATGTTATGCATCAATCAAATAACCATCACGATCAGAGTGCATCCAGGAAAATACTGGTGAAGGAGCTGGAAGAAAAATTACGGGCGGCTATGAATGCCCTGCCCCAGCAATGCCGTACCATTTTTCAGTTAAGCCGTTTTGAAGGACTCAAATACCAGGAAATTGCCGATCAGTTAGGGATCTCGGTAAAAACTGTTGAGAACCAGATGGGCAAGGCCCTGAAGCAGCTGCGCGTAAAACTGATCGATTATTTACCAATTTTCTTATTGGCATTATTATATATGTAACATATATGTCAACCAAATAAAATTACCCTTATTGAAAAGCTATACACAACATATGGATGATCTGCTGGTAAAGCACATTACCGGTGAAGCTACGACGGCAGAAGTGCTGGAGGTGGAAAAGTGGCTGGCCGACGATGAGGCGAACCGGCACTACTTCGAACATTTCAAACTGATCTGGGAAGAAAGCGTGCAACTGGCCGATACCCCGCAGGTTAACGAGCAGGCGGCCTGGGATCGATTTCAAAACCGCGTGCAAACCGGATCATTCCCAACCTCCAAAGCGAAAGTTTGGTCAATGAACAGCCCCCTGCTACGGGCGGCGGTAATTACAGGGCTGGTAATAGGCCTGGCAGCGCTCACATTTATCTTGTTCCAAAACAAACCCGGAAAAGTGATCGCCATGTCTAACATCCATACCAATAACCTGGTTAAATCCGACTCCCTCCCCGATGGCTCTATAGTAACCCTCAACAAACACTCACAGGTGTCCTTTCCTGAAAAGTTCGACAACGACAAACGAGTGCTGCAACTAAGCGGAGAAGCCTTCTTTAAAGTGAAACCGAATAAGAAAAAACCATTTGAAGTACATACCAACAATGTAACCATTACCGTCGTAGGCACTTCCTTCAACGTAAGAAGCCGGGGCGATACTACTGAAATAATTGTTGAAACAGGATTGGTTGAAGTGGCTACCGAAAAACAAACCATTCTATTGCGACCAGGCCAAAAAGTCATCGCGGGCGTCAACGATGCTATTTTGCAAAAACAGGCAAACACCGATCAGCTATATAACTACTACCGCAGCAAAAAATTTGTTTGTGATAAAACCCCGTTATGGAAGCTGGTGGACAAGCTCAATGAAGCGTATGATGTGCAAATTATTTTTGGCAGCTCGGCGTTGCGCAACCTGCCATATACCACTACTTTTGATAATGAACCGCTCGACAAAATTCTAAGCCTCATTAGCTCAACATTTAATATCTCTGTAGTAAAAGAAAAAGGAAAAATCATACTACGCTAACCTGCATGCAGAAATAACAATCATGACAAAGCTACGGGGATTGCTTCCCACGATTATTGGGCTTTTTTGTCTTAACAACCATGTATTAGCACAAAGCCTGCTCGATAAAAGGATCACTATCGATGCCAACAACCAGCGCCTGAGCGATATATTAAAACTAATCAGCAGTAAAGGGAATTTTTATTTCTCCTACAACAGCAACATTATTGCCTACGACAGTCTGATCTCTTTTTCCGCTTATAACAGAACCATAAAACAGATCCTTGACCAATTGTGCGGCAACCAGTACAAATGGCAACAAAACAATAATTACGTCATATTACGCAAAGCCACTATAACACCACCGGTACCTGTTGCCAGCCCTACACCCAGTGCCGAAAATTATACACTGTTACCGGTTACATTCTGAATAGTGAAACCGGCGAAAAAGTTGGAAATGTAACCGTTTATGAAAGACAACGTCTGGTCTCTACTATGTCAGATGAGAAGGGCTACTTTAAAATAAGACTGAAAAGCAGGTATAGTACTGCCACCCTTACCATAAGCCGCGAATTGTTTGAGGATACCACCGTTGTTATTAAACCTAAATTCGATCAGCAGGTTACCATTGTAATGACCCCGCTTGAAACCAGTGACCCCCTTGTTACCATCAGCCCTGTTGAAAATGAATTGCCTGATACCATTGTGGTGAAACCACCTTCAGATACACTCACTGCCCAATCCATAACAAAGGAAGAGATCAACCGCGTTGAAAAATCACGCTGGGGTCAATTCCTGTTGTCGGCCAAACAAAACATTCAAAGTATCAACCTGAAAAAATTCATGGCCGATCGTACTTTCCAGGTTTCTTTAACACCTGGTTTAAGTACGCATGGAAAATTAAGCGCCCAGGTGGTGAACAGTCTTTCAGTGAACGTAATTGGCGGGTATACCGCCGGCGTGAATGGTGTTGAACTGGGTGGGGCTTTTAACATTAATAAAACAGATGTGAAATATGTGCAGGCGGCCGGACTGTTGAACTTTACCGGTGGTTCGGTTAAAGGTGTGCAACTGGCAGGTATGCACAACCATGTGCTGGGTAATGTTGACATTGTTCAGGCATCGGGTATTGCCAATTTTGTAAAAGGCAATGTAACCGGCGCTCAACTGGCCGGCGTGTATAACCATGTTTCAAAAGATGTAAAAGGTTTACAGGCATCTGGTATTGCCAACTTTGTAAAAGGCAATGTAACCGGGGCTCAAATAAGTAGTATTTACAACCATGTAGCAGGCTCATTTACGGGTGTCCAGGCCAGCAATGTCTCCAACTTTGTTTACGGTAAGTTTGTGGGGGTGCAGTTAAGCAATATCTACAACGTTTGTTACGACAGTGTGTTTGGTGTTCAGGCCACCAATATTGTAAACTTTGCGCATAAACAGGTTTCCGGTGTACAGTTGTCGGTCATTGGTAATTTCGCCAACCGGGAATTAAATGGCGCTCAAATAGGCTTATTCAATTACGCAAAAAAATTACGTGGTTTTCAGTTGGGGCTTATTAATGTGGCCGATACTTCTGACGGGTACAGCATCGGGTTGATTAACATCGTGTTCAAAGGATATCATAAAATAACGTTCTCTACCAACGAAACCATGCGCTTTAACGCAGCCTTTAAAACAGGTAACAGCAAACTCTACAGCATTCTGTTAATGGGATTCGACCAGAAAAAAACAGGAGAAGACTCTGCCAATGTATTTTCCCTTGGGTATGGGTTGGGACATGAATTTTCTCTCGGTAAATGGTTTAGTATCAATCCTGAATTTACTTCACAATACCTGTACCTGGGAAATTATAACAGCACCAACGTGATGAACAAATTACATCTACAATTTCACGTTAAGTTTGGTAAATACTTTTCCATCTTTGGTGGTCCTTCCTTTACCACGTATTACTCTGACCAAACAAAAACAAATGCAGGCTGGAACTATTCTATCCCATCAAAAGGTTATCACACCTTTGAATTGTGGAGTCACGACGTAAAAGGCTGGATCGGGTGGAACGCCGGCATCAGCCTCTTCTAACAATCACAAATTTTACTTAGCCTCATAGGGGAACAGCTTTGCTGAGTTGTCATACTGCAAATTATATTTCTATGATAAATGGGGAAATTGCAGTATGCCTATGTGCCTGCTTCTTATGGAAAACTGTTTCGTTTGCACAATCACCAACCAGTAACCCCTATAATATAAAAGTACCTGTACGGGCAGGCATATTTCCTACTATTAGTACGCAGGGCAAAAAAGACAAATTCACTACCAGCAACTTTTCGCTTAATTTATTGGGTGGCTACACCGGTAGTGTAAATGGGATTGAGTTGGGTGGCTGGTTCAATATCGATAAACACAATCTGAACGGTATGCAGACCGCAGGCTGGTTCAATATAGTGTATGGTGATGTGAAGGGATTACAGTTGGCCGGTTGGTTCAATGGCGCCAAAAGCGAAGTTACAGGCGCCCAGTTTGGTGGCCTTGTCAATTACGCTAACAAGAATGTCAACGGTATGCAGATAGCGGGCATATATAATCACGTGGCTGGAAACTTTAATGGATTTCAAACAGCAGGTATCTGTAACTATACCAATAAATCACTAAAAGGTTTTCAATTAGCTGGCATTGCCAACATCAATACCAGCAGCACCAAAGGCTTTCAGGTGGCAGGCATTTTAAATTACAGTAAACACCTGAAAGGTTTACAACTTGGTCTCATCAATATTGCCGATACTTCAGATGGCTTTAGCATTGGGTTGCTGAACATTGTAAAAAAGGGCTATCATAAAATAACCATCAGCTCCAATGAAGTGCTGAATGCCAACCTCGCTATAAAATCCGGCAATAAAAAATTGTACAACATCTTAATGGTTGGTATTAATGCAGGTGGTGATGATAAAATTTTCTCGTATGGCTATGGTATTGGGCACGAAATAAAAGTGTCCAACCGGTTCACCGTAAACCCAGAGCTCACCACGCAATACCTGTATCTTGGCAATTGGAACTATTTGAACCAGTTAAGCAAATTTCAGGTACTGGCCACCGTTAAACTGGCGAACAAACTGGCTATCTTTGGCGGCCCTTCTTTTTCTGTGTATTACTCCGATCAACTGGAACCGGTAAAAGGATATAAATTCCTGGTGCCTCATGAAAGCTATCATACCTATGATCTTTGGCGCAATAATGTAACGGGATGGATAGGTTGGACGGCGGGGATCAGCTTCTTGTAAGTTGACGAGTTGACCAGTTGACGAGTAAGTTTAGGTTATTAAGTTCGTTAGTTATTTAGTTTGTTAGTTGTTTAGTTCCGCGGACCAACTAAAAAACTGCCTTTCATCTCCTTTTTCTTAAGAAACAATAGGGGTACTCATTCGCCCAACTGTCACACGCTAAAGTAACTCTCATGATCATCAACAACAAAATGGTCACCTTGCTTATGGCAGGTATGCTATACTATGTAACAACCCTTGCGCAACTAACGCAAAACATCAGGGGCACTGTAACAGATCAACTGTTGCAAACACCTATTGCCGGCGCAACAGTGGTTATTACGGGTACTGACAAAAAGGTGGTGGCCGATTCACTGGGTAATTTCAGAATCCCCAATGTAACTGCCGGCACCTATACTTTGTTGATCACCCACATCAATTACACCGATGCGGTTGCCAGCAATATTGTAGTAAACACCGGTAAAGAAGTAGTGTTGACCATTGCGATGGAAACAAAAGTAAGAACCGAGAAAGCCGTTGTAATAACCGCCAACAGTAAAAAGAACCGGCCCCTGAATGACATGAGTGTGGTAAGCGCCCGCGCCTTCACCGTTG
>NZ_JBJMLX010000113.1:0-14288 GCF_045805085.1 Niastella sp. | reverse complement strand
GTATTAATTTTAATGTAAGTGAATTTGTATTTTGATTCAGTATTTTGAATTAATTCTTCCATCCACGCAATATCATTTTTATATCCTCTTACTGAACCAAGAAATTTTTGCCAATATGTAACCACATAGTAGTCGGCTTCCTTAAACTGGGACATTGTTACTGGCTTTTCATCCAAATCATATGTTTCACTTATAACATTCTGAAAAGTTACTTTAGTATTTTTGCAGTTTTGAAAACTGTCAACTTTGCCTTCTATCAATTGCTTAAACTGAAAGCCGTGACAAGTCACTGCTCCATTATAGCAAACCTGATTTCCATTTTTATCAAAAATGTAATATCCAATAGTCATTCCTAATAATAATTTTTCTTGCGCATTAGACGTGTCTGCTTTTATTATCAATGAGTTATTAGTTGAAAAGTTATTTTCTGTCTGGAATTTTTTTATGGTTGATGTATTTTCAACCGTTGGGTCTTTTAACATCGTATTTAGTAAAATGGTCTTACAAGCTGTCAAAAAGAAGACTGGTATCAGGAGTAATCTTATTCTCATATTATTAGTAGGGTTTTAAAAACTTGCAGGCAATACTTAAATATAAACCGTTAACCGGCTTTGGCCTAAAAAACAGTATCCATTTTCCTGTTTTTAGCTTTTGGTTGACAATTCATGTTCAGAATAGAGTGGGGGTGTTACTAACGATCTCCTGGCACCGAGATTTATAAAATGATGATATAACTGAAGGTGTTTTCTTCTTTTTATATTTTGCACGCATTGCAATAATTCGAATATGTCAAAGAATGTTGCTGCCACCATACAGGAGCATTTTTTGCGATTATCGAAAAGCTTTTCGTAATATTTGGAATAAAAAAGTAGGTAAGCAGGTGAAAGTGATAAATTTGCGCGAATAATTCCTTGTAACATGTACAAAACCCTACTGATAACAATCTTCCTTTGCGAGGCAGTATTTACTTTTGCACAACAAAACAATACCGGTACACCGGTGCTGGAGGTGTTCTCCGCCTGTGGCTATATTGGTATACCACAGAATGGGAAAGTACAATTCTATAGCTGGAATTATGATGAACTGAAAAACGACCATTCCTGGATGCTGTCAGGGGAATTCCTTATTCCTGTAGGTACAGTTGCTTTGGCCGGAAACGAGCGGAAGTTAATTATACTGTTCAAGGACAGCATCGTTTTTTATGAAATGAATAATGAAGAGGATCGTGGCCTCCAATGGAACCGTTATAGAGCTTACACGTTCGATTCAACTCAAAGGATTACACCAAAAAACTGGATCAGGAACGCCTACAGCACTGAATGCGACTTCATCTACCTGGATGGAAACCTTGAAAAAGGATATGCGTATGACGATAACAGATGGGTGAATATTAATGAACTGGTTTATAAGAACGCAAAACCATTGCCACCGCTCGTGGTCTGCGGTGATTATAAATACATCTTTGACTTCCAAACAAGTGGCATAGCAGTAGCTCGGGTAACGAAAGATGCCGTTACCTTCTGTTTGCCCTCAACATTTTCGCTGCTTATGCTAAAAAAGTATATGAAAGCCGAAGAGCTAAATAACTATGTCAGGGAAATGGAAAGCAGGACATTTATCCTGCCTGCAGGTACAGAGAGCGTTTTTATATATCAGTGGGAAACTATTGCAACTGTCAATAAACAGGGAATTGATTTCTTCATTTATTCTAAAAAAAATGGGAAATGGGAAAAGCAGAATTACATGACCCTGCTTTTTAAATAGTAATTATGAAGTGGCTGATATTGAAATGAAAAGAGAAATTATCGGCTCGATGTTTAGGGTTCCACTGGAAATTTCCCGCTACCAGCCAGCGCATCCTTATGACAGAAAGTACGATGAATATTTTGAAAAACGAACATCTGGAAAATGGAAGAACAATAGCCAAAGATTGAGTATCGAAAGCTATATCACCATGATCCAGCAAGGGAAATGCCCCTGTTGTACGGAAGCACTAAAGATCAACCAGAACTGGTGTTTAAGTCTGAAAAAGAAAGCCTCCCTGGGAGGAGAATACAAATTAGACAATATTGATGTCGTCCATGATAAGTGTTATGGACAATGGCAAACCCAAAGAGCTTCACAAGTGAAACCGGCCACCCCAATAAAGGGTGGTTTACAACGGGCTTGAGCCGGATGAGGTGAAAATCTCATGTCCGGTTCTTAGGGGGCGAAAGGGTGGTAACATCCTTAGCTACCCGATATTCGAACTTCATAATCCCAGTATTAATTTTCCAATAAAGACAGAAGTGGCACCTCTTATCTGAATTCTCTAGTCACCTCAATCACCCCAACAATATTGTCATTAAACTCCTCCAGCTCTTCGGCCGGTACCCATAATTCATTGTGTATTTCGCCACCTACATTCTGGATCTCGAATTTGCTTACATAGTCGGTCTTTACTGCAAATTTGGTTACAAAGCCGGAACCTGATGCGGGTACATTCCAATCTCTGGCGATTTGAATGGCATATTCTTCATTCATCACCGGGTAAAAGATCGGTTGCTCGGGAAGGCGGGGCGGAAATCTTTTCCATGCTGACTGTTCTATTAAAACCAGTTCCTGTGGTCCAACCGGTCGGTAGAGTATTGTTGTTTCCATTGGATAATTATTTTATCTTAATCGTATGCGCCAACCCTTTAAAGGCAGCCAGGTTCTCATCGAAGTTGGTTTTGGCAACGCCCTGCATGCTGATAACATTATCGCCATTGGCAATTACACACTGGTACATGATGCTGGGCTTTCCATGCATTTGTCCATGCACTTCTGCTTCATAGGCATCATAGCCATTGATCTTTTCCGATGAACCGTTTTTTATCGTTGTATTGGTGAGCCCGTATCCTTCCAGTTTGCTTAACATCATATCGCCCACATTTTTGGCCGACATCCCTTTTTCAACAGGCATTTGCGTTAGTACCAAAAAAGGCGCATCCGGGTCATCTTTATTATCCTGTCCATTGATCGTATACACATACATATTGGTGGTGTAATGGAAGAATTTGAATGTTGACCGGCTGTCATCGATGGAAAATGCTGCTGATGCAAATGGGTCTATCTTATAGTTCTTGTCGTAATAGATCGTGTTCAGCGCGCTCAGGATCTCTTTTCCTGTGGTGGCATCTGTTTCAGGATAAACACCCATCACCATCGTGGAGAAGGTGGTATCGCCAAACACCAGCCAGTACATTCTGGCATTGGCATCTCCCTGCAGAGAAACATATTTAGCCGGATACCCATTTACTTTTATCTCCTGAAAATCGAATGTTTTTATTCCGCGCTGGTCAAACCCGGCTTTATTAAAGTTGGCTGCATTGGTATAATAGTTTCCACCCACCAGATCGGTGACTGTGATGGCTGCGTTGCCACTTTTTTGCAGTCCGGCCGGCGACTGGGAAAGCGTAAAACTGGCTGGGGGAATAATATACAACCGGGTGCCGGGAATATTGACGTGCTGGTTTGTTTTATTGTTCTGTATGTTGGGGTTGATCTTGCCGGTGGGTGCTGGTTTTTGTTTACAGGCTACCAGGAAGACCATAAAAACAGAAAGCAATATTTTATACATACTTATGAATTGGCCCCAATGTTACGCCATTCGATTTAAATGTTCGTTTTTCTCCAGATTTTTTCTTTGGGCGTCCATTGGGTGTATTGAGGCGCCACCTTTGAGAATCGCAGGCTTTCTTTTGAGCCTAAGATAAGAAAACCGAGTTTTTCCAGGCTGCTGTCGAACAGGTTAAATACTTTATCCTGCAATGTTCTGTCAAAATAAATAAGCACGTTCCGACAGAGGATGAGCTGAAACTCATTAAACGACCGGTCTGATGCCAGGTTGTGTGTGGCCACTACCATTTTTTCCTTTAACCGGTCGTGGAATTTAGCCCATTCGTACTTGGCGGTATAGTAATCTGAAAAGTCTTTTTTACCGCCACTGGCAATGTAATTTTCGGAATATTGTTTCATTTGCGACAAGGGGAAAATACCCCGCCTGATATTTTCTATTACAGTGGGGTTCAGGTCGGTTGCGTATAGCCGCGATTTATGCAACAGGTTTGCTTCTTCCAATAATATAGCCATTGAATACACTTCTTCCCCGGTTGAACAGCCGGCATGCCAGATGCGAATGAACGGATTGGTGGCCAACACAGGCAGGATCTGTTCCCTGATAGTTTTAAACAGCGAGGGGTCCCGGAACATTTCCGTTACGTTCACGGTTAGCTCCTGCACTATGTGGTTGCAATAGGCGGCATCGTTCTTTACTTTATACAACAGTTCTGCAAAGCTGGGAAAACGGTCTATGACCATTACCCGGTTCACCCTTCTTTTAAAAGAGGCCCGGGCATAATTGCTGAAATCGTACCCATACTTTTCAAACAATTCAGTTATCAGCAGATCCAGCTCATCCTCCTTGATCATACTATTTTTTGTTTAATGATACAACCACACGCGTAACAGGGAGATCAACTGGTCAACATCAACGGGTTTGGTAATATAATCGGAAGCGCCTGCTGCAATGCATTTTTCCCTGTCGCCAGTCATGGCTTTGGCCGTAACGGCAATCACCGGCAGGTTGCGGTATTGCGGCATTTTTCGAAGGAGTTTGGTGGTTTCATAACCGTCCAGTTCAGGCATCATCATATCCATTAACACCATGTCTATTTTTATACCACCTTCCAGTTGCTTCAACGCTTCTTTGCCATCGATGGCGGAGATCACCTGCATGCCATAACTTTCCAGCGATTTTGACAACGAGAAAATGTTGCGCACGTCATCATCTACCACCAGCACCGTTTTCCCTTTCAGTACTTCGCCGGTTTCCACCTTGCGGTTACGCCGGTAGGTGCGGGCATCCTGCTGGTTTTCTTCTACCAGGTGCAGGAACAACGACACTTCATCGAGAATGCGCTGGTAGGAGTGGGCTGTTTTTACAACGATGGAGTCGGCGTATTGCTTGATCTTTACTTCTTCGCTTTGCGACAGGTTTTTACCGGTGAACACGATGATGGGCACGTCCTCGAGCCCCTTTGTTTTTTTTACTTCATCCAGCGTGTCGTACGAGCGTTGGGCGGGTATACCCATATCGAGTATCACGCAATCTATTTCTTTTTGCGTGAGTGATCTTATACCATCTTCTACCGTGTTCTCAATTTCTGAGGCTACATTGTAATTGCTGAGAAAGTACGCCAGTGCTTTGGCGTGTTGCGTGTTTTCTTCAACGATCAACACTTTCTTGGGATGGCGGTTCAGGGCATGCTCGATCTTCGAGAACATTTCACCCAGTTTTTCAAAGGCAACAGGTTTGTTGATGAAATCAACCGCGCCTTTCGACAGGCTCTGGGTTTTCATCTGGTAGGCCGACATAATATGCACCGGGATGTGCCGGGTGCTGTTGTCTGCTTTCAGTTCATCCATCACCTGCCAGCCACTCATGACCGGTAATTGCAGGTCGAGTAAAATGCCCAATGGCAGATATTGTTTAGCCAGCGTAATGCCCTCATCGCCCCGAACGGCCACCATGCCTTTGTAGCCCTTGGCGCGGGTG
Source organism: Niastella sp. (assembly GCF_045805085.1). NCBI lineage: Bacteria > Pseudomonadati > Bacteroidota > Chitinophagia > Chitinophagales > Chitinophagaceae > Niastella > Niastella sp. The sequence continues at coordinate 8,710 of NZ_JBJMLX010000113.1, read as the reverse complement.
TAATCGAGCAGCGAACGGGCAAATGCCGTATCATCTTCAATGATCAGGATCGTTTTATCACCGGCGGTTACTTCCGCACGGTCATCGTCAACCGGTGAGGGAATAATCGGTGAAATGTATTGGTATTCTTCCGTGGTGGCCGGTTTTTCTATTGGTTCCATGTGCACAGGACCGGTAACCGGAAGGGGCGTTTTTGACGTTCCCGCATGTTGAGTCACCGGCAGCACCAGGGTAAATTCACTGCCATGACCTTCCTCGCTGGTCACTGTGATCTCCCCATTCAGCAAATGGGCTAATTTCTGGCTGATGCTTAATCCCAGCCCGGTGCCGCCAAACTGCCGGCGGGTACTGCCATCTGCCTGTTGAAAGGCGTCAAAGATGATCGCTTGTTTATCTTTTGAAATGCCAATGCCGGTATCTTTTACCGAAAAACTGCATTCGTTTCCTTTCTTTGTTATACGCAGGATTACCGAACCTTTTTTGGTGAACTTGATGGCGTTTGAGATCAGGTTGCGTAGGATCTGGTTTAGCCGCAACCGGTCTGTTTCCATTGTAAGCGGGCAATCGCTTTCCTGTTCAACGGTAAAAGCAATATGTTTTTCATGGGCCAGCGGCGAAAACAGGTCCTGCAATTCATTCACAAGGTCATTGATGCGAACATCGGTATATTCCAGATCCATTTTACCGGCCTCGATCTTTGACAGGTCAAGGATCTCATCGATCAATGTCAACAGGCCCTGCCCGGATGTTTGTATTACATGGGCATATTCTATCTGTTCCTTTGTTAAATTATTCGTGTGGTTTTCGTTGAGCAAACGCGACAATAACAAAATGGAATTAAGCGGCGTGCGCAGTTCGTGCGACATATTAGCCAAAAACTCCGATTTGTATTTGGTGCTCAGGGTCAGTTCTTCGGCCCGGGCCTGTATTACGAGGTTCCGCTCAACGATCATTTCGTTTTTCTCTTCCAGCAAAAGGCTGCGCTCTTCCAGCTCCTGGTTGGCATGTTGCAGTTCTTCTTGCTGTACCCGTAATTCCTCTTCACTAGTTTGAAGTCGTTCTGCCTGCGCTTCCAGTTCGGCATTGATGTTTTCCAGCTCGGTATGTTGCGCCTGTAATTCTTCTGATTGCGCCTGGGTTTCTGCCAGCAGGTCCTGTAAGCGTTGATGGTCGCGGGCGCTGTGCACAGCCAGTCCGATATTATAACCGGCTTCGCGCATAAAATCGAGCATCACTGGGGAATATGACTGCAGGGAAGTAATTTCCAGTACACCCTTTAACCGGCTTTCATAAAAAATTGGAATAGCCAGTATAGAGGATGGTTTTATAGAACCGCCTGTAAAGTCGATGGTGACCTGGGTTTCGGGAATGTTTTCCAGGTGAACGGGTTGTCCGGACTGGGCGCAACGGCCCGCTATGCCTTCACCATACTGAATGTCGGCTTTGGCGGCTTTATTACCGATGGCAACCCCAGCTGCCAGTTGTATACTATCTTCATCTGTGCGCAGGTAAAAAGCGCCCTGGGCGGAACCGGTATAGTTGGTTATAAACTCAATTACATCGTAGGTAAGGAGCTCCAGTTCTTTTTTACCGATCATGATCTCGTTCAACTGCGCGATACCCGTTTGCAGCCATTGCTGGTCTTTCAGCTTAGTAAAGGAAATATGCAGCGCTTCCGTCATTTTATTTAATGCCCCGGCAATGCTGGCGAGGGCATCGTTGCCGGTATCTGCTATCTGCATAGTATAATTGCCATTCGAGACCTCTGTGGCTACGTCCTCGATCAGCTCAAGCCTTCTCGAAATTTGTTCGTCCCTTTCCTGTAATTCAAGTTGCAGGGCCGCCCGTTTCTGATAATCATTCAATACACGTACAAAGGAGATAATGGTAACCAGGATGCCCAGCACACAGGCTACTATAATAAGGGTAGGGGTGCTGGCTGCAAACCGGTCCATGGTATGCGCTCTTATTTTCAACAGCGATCCTTCTCGATCCCGCATGCGGGCGACGATTGTGCGTAGGCTATCCGTTTGCCCTTTTCCAACGATCAACAGGCTGTCGGGAATAAGCTCTCCGTTACGCTTCTTTTGTATCAGATCATTCAGGTAGCTCAGCCGGGCATTGACTTGTGTCCGCAGCAGGTCGCCATCCTGTTGTTGGGGGATGTTGTCAGCCGTAAGGGTTTTTAGATCACTTAACAGGTTGTTGGCTTTTTCCCTGGAGCCATTAAATGGTGCCAAAAATTCTTCCCGGCTTGTTATCAGGTAGCCACGTTCTGCGCTTTCGGCATCTGCCATCACCGCGATCAATCCATCTACTTTTCTGCCTACTTCATTTGAATGATTCACCCATTCGGCACTGTTCAATAAGTTGTTGATGCTTACATACGACGCTACGGCGCTTATGATAAGCAGTAACAAAGAAATGCCATAACCAATGATGAGGTTGCGTTTGAATGCATTCATCTTAATAAACTGTTTTATAAATTAAATCGTTAATGTGCGTTGTTGCTTTGTTTAAGCGGAAGTACAATGGTAAATGTGGCGCCTTCCCCTTCATGACTTTTTACGCCTATAAGCCCGTTGTGCTTTTCAACTATCTTTTTTACAATGGCCAGTCCAATACCCGTTCCTTCATATTGCGTTCTGCTGTGTAACCGTTGAAAGATCACAAATATTTTATCGATATACGACTCATCGAGCCCAATACCATTGTCACTGACGTGGATGCGTACATATTTGCCGGTTTTAACGGGTTCGGCATCCAGCGACAGTTCATCAACCTGTCCACTGTATATCTTTATTTGCGGTTGTATAGTTGTTTTAGAAAACTTCAGGGCATTACTCAACAGGTTCTGGAACAGTTGCCGCATTTGTGAGGCGATGGCCTCCACCTGGGGAAGTGTGGTTACCTGAATAAGGGCCTGTTTTTCTTTTATGGGCAGTTCCAGGTCGGCCAGCACATCTTTGATGACCTCATTCAGGTTCACGGGTGCAAAGTATGAGTCGGCCGTGAGCTTTGAATAACTCAGGAGTGCATTGATGAGGTTCCGCATTCTTTCGGATGAGGTGATCACCTTGGTCATTTCCTTTTGCGCTTCAGGAATGTTGGAGAGGTATTTTTCGTTGATGATCTTTATAAAGGTGATGATCTTGCGAAGCGGTTCCTGCAGGTCGTGCGAGGCCAGGTACGCATATTGCGCCAGTTCCGCATTGCGGTTCTCGAGGTCTTTATTTAATTGCGTCAGGTCCCTGGTTCTTTCTTCTACTTTGAATTCAAGCAGGGAGTTGACCTGTTCCACCTCCTGCTGTGATCTTTTGCGCATTTCAATCTCGCTCCGCAGGGTGTCTTCCACCTTTTTCAACTCCTTTCGCTGTTCGTAAAGCCGGTAAAACGTTCTTACTTTCAATAAAAGCAGATCGTTATCGAACGGTTTGGTGATGTAGTCGACCCCGCCTGAATCGTAGCCTTTGGCAATAAAACGTTTGTCGATATTGACTGCCGAAAGGAATATAATGGGTATATCCCTGGTTTTGTTAAGACCCGAGATGGCCTCTGCCACTTCATAACCGTCCATGCCGGGCATTTGCACATCGAGTATTATAACCGAGTATTCGTTCTTCAGGATCTTCTTCAGGGCTTCTTCGCCAGAAGCGGCGGTGTCGGTTTCATAGGCATATAATTGCAGTAAGGTTTTTAATGAGAACAGGTTTTCATATTTGTCATCAACAATAAGGATCATACTCCAAATGCTATTCTAAAATGTACTAACAAACTATAAAGCAGCTTATTTCTTTTTCCACTGACTGCAAAGCGGCGGGTAGTTTTGACACTGGTGTATGTGCAATTACTGATAATAGTTTTTTAAGTTCATTAACACCCCAGGGTTTGGTTATAAAGGCCATGGCGCCATGCATCATGGTATCTTCAATATCGGCTGATTGCGAAGAAGTGGTATACATCAGTACAGGGATGTGCTTAAGCCTGTCATCCTGTTTCAGCTGCCTTAAACATTCTTTGCCATCCATGCGAGGCATATTGATGTCTAAAAATATAAGGTCTGGTAAATTCGGCGCATTCTCCGTGAGCAGATCGATGGCATCTTTTCCATTGTTAACATAGAAAAAATCAACTTTATCATCTACTTTTTTCAGGGTATCCTGAAAAATAATAATGTCGTCAATGTCGTCATCAACGAGTAAAAAACTACGGGGGTGAGTCATATCTGAGCTATTATTCCTGTGTTTAGAAAATATTTTACAATTTGTTTCCTGATTCCCTTGCCTGTAAATACCTTAGAGTAAGGCCTTTTTACAATGTGATGGATAAGCATAGTACGTATTTGTGCAATCCACAGACCAGTAGGAGTCGGGTAAAAAAGTCTACAATAAAACAGGAAAAACCTCAGAAGGACTTCATTGTCAGATTGTTTATAATACGATTTTAATATCAATACCCATATCTATAAAGCCTTGTTTTAATATGAGGGGGCTTTATTTACTGCGATAATTTTAACTGATGAATATGCGGCCATAGTTTTCCGGTCACATACATATACCCGGTTGTGGAGTCGTAAGCAATGCCATTCAATGCATCGCCCCCTGTGGTCAATGCGGCTTTGAAAGCCAGTGTGCTCAGATCGAGTTTGCCTACTACTTTTCCATTTGCCGGATCTATTTTTACAATGTTGTTGGTAAGCCAGATATTGGCGTAGATATACCCTTTGATATATTCCAGTTCATTTAAGCTGTCGCGCCGGCGGCCATTTTCGGTTACTGGTAACTTTTTGTAGGTAGTAAGGTTATCAGGATCTAAGTAGTTTAATGAGTCGGTGCCATCGCTCATGATCACGGCTTTTCCATCTGTGGTAATTCCCCAGCCTTCTTTTTTTATGGGAAACTGTCCGATCTTTTTATAGGATGTTGCATCGTAAATAAACCCGATGTGGTTTTTGTAGGTAAGCTGGTAAAGCCTGTTCTTAAAAAATACAATGCCTTCACCAAACAGGGAATCCTGGGCCAGTTCCACCTTTTTAATAAAATGGCCGGTTTTCAGATCGTTTATGCCAATCAGCGACTTCCTGCCTTTATCCGGCGAACCCGTGCTTTCGAATAATTGTCCGTCATGCATCAACAATCCTTCAGTAAACAGGGAGGTGTCGTGCAGAAAGTAATCGACTTCTTCATATTTGATGGCAGGTGTAACCGGAGCGGCAACATCAGCGTTGTCGTTTTCTTCTGTTGAACTGGAATGGCAGGCGGATAAAATAAATGCCGTCAAAAAGACAAATAATATTGGTTTCATGGTATTTAAGTGGTACCAATATTAGTAAGATTACTCCATATTATTTTCAGCACCGCTGTCAAAAAATATAACTAGATAATTTCTTTTAATGCCCGGCTACTTTTAGTATACTTGCTATTGGAATGCTGCCCTATTTGAAAAGGTTGATCAAAACCCTGCTACTGCTGCCTGTTTGTATGTGTTTGGTATTGTTGCTTCCCGCGCAGCAACCAACTGCATGGCATTTTGCCCACCTCGATTTTGACCAGGGTCTCTCCAATAACCAGGTCAACTGCATTTACAAAGGAAAAAAAGGATTCCTGTGGTTTGGCACCATGAGCGGGTTGAACCGGTTCGATGGCTACACCTTTAAAACCTTCCGGCACAGCTTAAAAGATACTACTTCCCTTTCTGACGATTATATTGTAAAAATTGCACCCGGCCCCGATAACAAATTATGGATAGCTACCCGGGTAGGCTTCAATATCTATGATCCCGCAACGGAAAGTTTTGATCGTCGGGTTGACAAATATTTGCAAAGACGGCAGCTGCCGGCCTATGGATTAACCGATGTGATCCCGGCAGGAAAAGGTTTTTTGTTTGTATATCTCGACCTGGGGGTATACTATTATGAAGACAACAAGCCGGTACAACTCTTAACAAAGAACACCACCACCCAGATCAATGTTATTGCGGATGTAAAAACAGATTCTAAGCATAACATTTGGGTAGTGTATTGCAATGGATTGATAGAACAATTTGATGCCACCACAAAAAAGAAGCTCAGCAGCACCGGTATCCTGCAACAAAAACAAGGCACTGCCACGTTCATATACCGGTTGTACATCGACTCACAGGATGACTTGTGGGTCTTTGGCAGTGGCATTATCAATGGGCTGTACCACATCAACACCCAACAGAACACCCTGCAGCAAATAGCCAACAATGAAGGCATAGCCATACTCAGCAGTAATATTGTTATGAGTGTGGTGGAAGATAACAATGGGTTATTATGGATCGCAACAGACCATGGCGGCCTTAACCTCCTGAATAAAAAAGGATACACCGTGCGGGTGTTGCAGAATAAACCGAACGACAATAGCAGCCTGGCACAGAACAGTCTTACCGAATTGTATAAAGATGACCAGGGAATTATTTGGGTAGGCACCTATAAACAGGGGATCAATTATTACCACAAAGGCATTATACAATTTCCCTTATACCGGCACGACGAAGCCGACAAAACCAGTTTGCCCTATAATGATGTGAACGAGTTTGCGGAAGATGACAAAGGCAATCTCTGGATCGGCACCAATGGGGGCGGACTGTTATATTACGACCGGGATGCTCATACCTATAAACAATTCCGCCATGATCCTGCAAATGATAACAGTCTTTGCAACGATATTATAGTAAGCCTGTTTATTGACCATGCCAACATATTATGGATAGGTACCTATTTTGGCGGGCTCGATAGTTACGATGGAAAGACCTTTACCCATCACCGCCATGCTGCAAAGGATAGTGCAAGCCTGAGCGACAACCGGGTTTGGGAAATTTATGAAGACAGTAATAACGATCTCTGGATCGGCACGATGGAAGCCGGTTTGGAGAAATACGATCGCGCCAAAAACCGGTTCATCCATTTCAAACCCCTGGCCGCAAACTCTGTGCATAAGGGTTATATTTCATCCATAGCAGAAGACAGGAAAGGAAATTTATGGGTAGGTACTTCCTATGGCATCGATGTGCGCAATAAGCAAACCGGCGCTTTTACCCAGTTGCTGGGGCGCGAAACAAAGCTCAGCAATGACAACATTATTTCCATTTACAATGACAGCCGGGGCCTTACCTGGGTAGGCACCCGCGAGGGCCTGAATGTATACAACCCTGAAACCAACAGCTTCCTGTCTTATAGAAGGGAAGACGGCCTGCCCGATAATACCATCCTGAATATACTGGAAGACAATGCCCACGACCTGTGGGTGAGCACCCTCAGCGGCATCAGCCGGGTAAGTTATTCCGGATCATTGAAAGAAGGCATTCGTATCAGTTGCATCAACTATGACCGGTTCGATGGTTTGCAGGGGGAAGCTTTCAACGAAAATGCCGCTTTACAAACCAGGCGCGGGGAACTTATTTTTGGCGGTCCTAATGGATTCAACCTGTTCGATCCGGCTACAATAACCATCAATACCACTACGCCGCGGGTACTGTTAACCGGTTTACAGGTATTTAATCAATCTATAGAACCTGGCGACACTATACGTAACCACGTGATCCTGCAAAAGGCCATTTCAGAAACAGAGACCATCACCCTGCGCTATGATGAAAATATCTTCACCCTTGAATTTGCTGCCCTGGGTTTTATCAATAATCATAAAACCAGGTATGCCTATCGCCTGAAAGGGTTTAACGATAACTGGCTGTATACCGATGGCAGGATCCGCAAAGCTACCTATACGAACCTCGATCCCGGAAAATACACATTTTATGTAAAAGCTTCCGATGAACGCGGCAAATGGAGCGACCCCGCGGTTGCCGTTACTATTGTGGTGTTGCCGCCATTCTGGTTATCGCCCCTGGCTTACGTCTTATATATATTGATCGCACTGGCTCTTTTGTACTTTGCCCGCCGATCGGTTATTCAACAAACGAAAATGCGTTTTGCATTGGAGCAGGAACGAAAGGAAGCCAGCCGCATGCGCGAGCTGGATTTGATGAAGACCCGCTTTTTTACCAATGTCAGCCATGAATTTAGGACACCGCTTTCCCTGATCCTTACGCCGTTGGAAGGCATGATAAAAACGGCAGCGGAACCAGCGCAGCGAACGCAATACCAGTTAATACATCGCAATGCCCGCAGATTGTTGAACCTGGTAAACCAATTACTTGATTTTCGCAAAATGGAAGTGCATGAATTAAAGCTGCATACCACCGAAGGCGACATTATACAATTTATTGAAGAATCGGCCGGCTCGTTTACCGATATCGCGGAAAAAAAACAGATCCGATTTTCTTATACGGCCTCATTAAAAAGTCTGTACACCCGGTTCGACCACGACAAACTTGAACGCATCATTTTCAACCTGCTTTCCAATGCGTTTAAATTCACTGCTGAGAACGGCGCTGTATCTGTACACGTACATGCATTGAAAAAGGAAACAGATACCCTGCTTGAAATAAAAGTAAAAGATACCGGCATTGGCATTCCACCCAACCGGCACGAAAAAATATTTGAACGTTTCTTTCAGCACGATCTACCCGGCACCATGATGAACCAGGGCAGTGGTATTGGCCTGGCCATCACCAAAGAATTTGTACACCTGCTTGGCGGCGCCATCAATGTGGAAAGTGCAGAAGGCAACGGTTCCACATTTACGATGTTGTTACCTGTAACAGAGATAATTCCTTCAGTTACTGTACC
>NZ_JBJMLX010000112.1:0-2815 GCF_045805085.1 Niastella sp. | reverse complement strand
TAACATGGTTAAAGATATTGTGATTAGCGGTAATACAGTGTCTTTCACTGTAGTGCTTACCACACCCGCTTGTCCATTGAAAGATATGATCGGCAGGGCTTGTGAGAATGCAGTGAGATCACTGGTAAATAAAGAAGCGATTGTAAAAGTGAATTTTACGGCCAACACCAGCACAAACCGGCATGATCCGGGGTCTGTGTTGCCTAAAGTTAAAAATATCATTGCCGTAATAAGTGGTAAAGGTGGCGTGGGAAAAAGCACGGTTTCCGCCAATCTGGCACTGGCGCTTGCGCAAGGTGGGGCAAAAGTGGGACTGATGGATGCAGATATTTATGGCCCCAGTGTACCTATCATGTTTGGCGTGCGCGGCGAAAGGCCCCTGATGAAAAGTATGGGCGAAGGTCAAAAAGGTATGATCGTTCCCCTGGAGCGGTTCGGCATAAAACTGATGAGTATCGGTTTACTGGTCGACGAAAAAAGTGCGGTGATCTGGCGCGGTCCCATGGCCAGCAGCGCCATCAAGCAATTTGTGACCGATGTATATTGGGATGAACTCGATTACCTGGTTATTGATATGCCCCCGGGCACCGGCGACATTCATTTAACCCTGGTGCAAACAGTGCCCGTTACCGGTGCAGTAATTGTTACAACACCGCAGGATGTGGCCCTGGCCGATGCTAAAAAAGCGATCGGGATGTTTAGCCAGGCACAAATAAAAGTGCCCATCATTGGACTGGTCGAAAACATGAGTTATTTTACTCCTGCTGAATTGCCTGATAATAAGTATTATATCTTTGGCAAGGAAGGCGGAAAACGCCTGGCCGAAGAATATGATCTGCCCTTCCTGGGACAAATTCCGTTGGTGCAGACGATTCGTGAGGGCGGAGATATGGGTGTTCCCATTATGATGAGTGATGATATGATCTCCCGCAAAGCCTTTGAAGAATTTGCCGCCAATGCCACCCGTAGTATTGCCATGCGCAATGCCAATGTAAGTGCCGCAAAAGTGGCTGAAGTCATAGAATAGTTACCAGTTTCCAGTCGCCGGTTTCCAGGTCCCGGTACCCGGAAACCGGTAACTGGATTTTTCCCAACCAGCAAACCGTCAACATTAAGAATTACTGCTTCCAATATCCCTAATCAAGTACTGTAAACATCTAATATGAGTAAATTTAGGGAGGTAACAGAACTGCTGTTACTGGTTGCATTGATCTTTGCCTGTCACGCTTCAAAAAAAGTTACCGATCCGTTGCTACCTGCTTTTGACATTGAAGGGCACCGCGGCTGCCGGGGACTAATGCCCGAAAATACCATCCCGGCCATGATGAAGGCGCTGGAACTGGGTGTTACTACTTTGGAAATGGATGCCGTGATCACCAAAGACAAACAGGTGATCCTGTCGCATGAACCTTTTTTCAACTACGAGATCACTACCGGCCCCGACGGAAAATATATAACCGAGCAGGATGAGCGCAATCTGAACATTTACAAAATGACCTATGCGCAAACGCAAACCTACGATGTTGGTTTGAAGCCACATCCGCGTTTTCCCAACCAGCACCGGTTAAAAGCCAACAAGCCCCTGCTGCGCGAAGTGATAGAGAATGTAGAAGCTTACCACAAATTAAACGATGGCCACGAAGTGTTTTATAATATCGAAACCAAAACACAACCGGCCACTGATAACAGGTACCATCCGGCGCCTGAAGAATTTGTGAGAATACTGATGAATGTGATCCATTCTGAAAAGATCGGTCACCGGGTTATCATTCAATCGTTCGATTATCGAACATTGCAGGTGGTGCATAAAAGATATCCCGACATGAAAACGGCGGCCCTGGTAGAAGAAGATGATAAACGAACGCTGGATGAACAGTTGAAAGCATTGGGGTTCATCCCCACTATCTACAGTCCGGCTTATAGTCTGGTTACATCCGAACTGGTAGTCAAATGCCACGAGCAGGGGATCAAGGTTATTCCCTGGACGGTGAACGACAAAGAGTCGATCGATAAAATGAAAGCCGCCGGCGTAGATGGCATCATTACGGATTACCCGGATTTGTTTAAATGAAAAATCAGAATTGAGGAAGGAAATACAGGAATTGAAGTGAGAAAGGACAAAAACTAATTACAAAACTTAAATAAGCCTTGGTATGCATTTATCACTTGAAGGTAAGAACGCCGTAATATGCGGAAGCAGCCAGGGTATTGGGCTGGCCATTGCCGAAGAACTGGCATTGCTGGGCGCTAACTGTACCCTTATGGCCAGAAACGAAGAAGCGTTGCAGGCTGCCATTAAAACCCTGGACATTGCCTTGCGGCAACAGCATAGTTACCTGGTAGCTGATTTTACCAAAACATCAGTAGTAAAAGAGGTAATTCAGCAACATGTGCAACAGCATCCGGTGCATATACTGGTGAACAATACAGGCGGACCGCCGCCTGGCTCGGTGCTCACTGCAACGGAAGAAGCTTTTATGCAGGCGTTTAACCAGCACCTGATCGTAAATCAATTGCTGGGTACAGGCAGTAATTCCTTCCATGAAAGAAGCCAATTATGGCCGTATCATCAATATAATTTCAACTTCTATTCGTATTCCCATTACCAGCCTGGCCGTATCGGGTACGGTGCGTGGTGCAGTAGCCGTATGGTCCAAGATCCTGGCCAATGAAGTAGGGCAGTACAATATAACGGTGAACAATATTTTGCCTGGGTTTACCAAAACCCAACGGTTAGAAAGTCTGATCCAGAACACTGCCCAAAAGCGAGGCGTATCAAAGGAGGTAATTGAACAGGAGATGCAACAGGAGATAC
>NZ_JBJMLX010000111.1:0-26008 GCF_045805085.1 Niastella sp. | reverse complement strand
TTCTACGACAAGCAAATGTCTGAAGTGATCTTCAAGGTGCTGACTAACGCAATTAATGCGCATAGCTGATAAAAGAAAAAGCCCTGACGATACTATCAGGGCTTCTTCAATTTTACTTTTTCGTAAATAGAATGCTTTGCGGCTTATTGGTTTTGTCGTCCATTAATTTTATTGCATATACGCCTTTCGGCAAATCACTAACATTCAGTTGTGTCTGGTTGCTGGCATTTGTGATCCGTGTTCTTCTTAATTCCATACCCGACATATTCACCAACACCAATTCTTTATTCAGCAGATCATTGCCTGTCATTTTCACATATAAGTAATCCTGGGCCGGATTCGGGTAAACGGTCAGGCTGAGATTATTATCAGTTGAAGAACTGCTCTTAATGGAAACGACTTGCGAATAAGTGCCATCGCTGCCAGCTCCTACCACTTTGATCCGGTAATACTGAACATCCCCCGCTTTATTCACATCTACGTACTGGTATTTTGTACTGGTTGTACCGGTTTTAGCATTGTAGGGTACATCTGCTATCTTGCTGAAAGTACTGCCATCGTTACTTTTTTCCACTTCAAAGTGATTGGCGGCATCGTTGGTTGTTTCCCACGCTACCGTATTTCCATTGGCGCCGGGCAAACCTTTAACAGAAAGGAATTGTAGTGGTAGCACACTCTGTATTCGTGCAGTCATATCCTGCTGTGAAATTCCGGCATCATACATTCCATCAGTAGGAACAGCCTGATCGAAAAAATCTTTATTAATACCAGTGTTTTGTCCAATGTTTACAGCTGCGCTGAACAAACTTAGCTCGAAATCCCATTGATTAGGATCACTGTCAGATGTATTGGCGAACACCTGGTCGTTGGCAGTCAATTTCTTTTCAGAACCATCCATATTAAAACCCATAAGTCCACCAGTCAAATGATACACGTTGCTTTGGTGGATCAACTGCGGCCCGTTAAACGGCTGGATGTTTGGGTCGGTGACGTTGGAAGAAGTGTTGATCCAGAAAATATTATTCTTCATGGTCAACACGTTCGAGATAGCAGGCATCGATGCAATGCCTATCAGGTTTCTTACTTCAGGCAAACGGGGTGTATGTGTTTCAATAACGTTGTTATTGTAAAACTGCAGGTTTCGTACATCCACGCCATAGCCGTTGTTGGTGTTGATCCAGAATACGTGTCCGTTATTGATTAACAGGTTGTAGCCAATTACATTGTTGAGCGCCTGTTCGCCGGAAGAACTGCCAAATTCCATAAAGCCCAGGTTCTCACTGCACTTATTATACAGTATTTTGTTATTGCTTACAGCGCCATACATTTCAATGGCGCCGCCATCTATGGTATAATCGTAGCTATTACTATAGCAATCCTGGATAATATTACGGGTAATGGTATTGTTGCTACTGCCAATCATAATGCCCATGGCGCCAAAGTCGTCCCACTGAATATCGGGTGTATTCAGGATCATTCGCAAATTAGTGATAGTGCAATCTGTAACGGTATTGTAATCTCCACCTTCGATTGCCACGCCGCATCCCAACTTGGAGATGGTAACGTTCTTTATTACGTTATGCGATCCATTGCCGTTGGTGCCATAGATGTTAACGCCATAACCACAGTTGGCGGTTACATTATGATTCCACCAGGGAATGTAGTCATCAGTCAATTCAAGGCCATCGATCACAATGTAATTGGCCTGGTAGAGCCGGATGACGGTTCTGTCGTAAATATTTTGTTCGGTGGGACTGGCAACATTATACTGAAGTTTCGGAGCGTTGCCTGCTCCATAGCCCATGATCACGATCGGCGCGCCGGCGCTGCCCGAGCTGTTGATGGAGAGTGTGCCGGTATACCATTGGTCGCGTTTCAAAAACAGGGTATCACCGGGTTTGAAGTAATTAATGTACCATGGTATATCATTTATAGATCTCCACGGGTCGGTCAATGTTCCTTGATTCAATCCCCAATTTGAGGGGTCTACATAATAGTTAGTTGCATAGGAATGCATTGTCATAAGCACGCACAGTGCCATGACACACAGGGATACTGGTGTTTTCATCGTTTTTCAAAGATTAATCAGGCCTTAAAATAATGGTGAAGCAAAACTAGGTTATTCTGAAACCTAGAAAAACAGCTATATGTGTCGAATAAACATTTACGCTTATTTTTGTGCAATGAGCAACATCTATTGTGCCAAAAATCATTTGGGTTAAATATTCCCCACATTAAAAATCTTCTCCACAGACGTTGATGTTGTCGCGTAATAATTTCTTAATTCACTTTCCAATAAAACCATTGATAATTTGCACCCTCCAATTAGGCGTAGGATAGACAATTCTTATATTTTAAGGATTCCAAATGGAGAAAGATTTCTAATTTAACACCATTGATGTTACTTGTATAATTTAAAGCAAATACAGAAAGATGAGCAATAACAGCATAATGAACCGGGTAATTGGTATGGTATGTAGCGGATTACTAATAGGTATCGCCACTTGTATCAGTCATGCAGCTACAGCACAATCAAATGAACCCAACCCCAAAGATCCCTGGGCGCCTTCCACTATTTACAATATGCCACCGGTAGCCAGTCTTACCAGTGGTGTATGGCTAAAAGGCGATCTGCACCTGCATTCACGCCACAGTAAAGAATCATCCAACAATCCTGTATCGAAGATCATAAACTTTTCAAAATCGGTTGGTATAGATTACATCTGTATCACCGACCATGACAACCATGTTGGTGGGGATGTTCCCAACCATACCTGGGCAGACCCGGAGTTTAAATCAGACTCGGTGCTTTTATTGTATGGCGCTGAGTGGACAACCAACCGCGGACATGGTAATGTATTTTCTGCCCATCCTTATGATCACCAACGCCTCTATTTTGTGCGCGACCAACGCGACATCGTGATCCAATCAGTAGTAAAAGAACTGGGCATTCATTTATCGGCAAACCATCCCATGGGGCCCAAAGATCATTTTGGTTATTCATACGACATGCTCAGCTCCATGGAAGTTTGGAATTCTGCTGTATGGCAAAAAAATGTAAATGCCCTGTTGATCTGGGACGACATGCTTTCATCGGGCCGCAAGATCACCGGCAGAGGCGGAAGCGATGCGCATCACGGTGTACCCGATTCACCCGACAAAGCAACGCCCAACAGCAAACAGGCCACTGCTAATTATGTAGGAACGCCCACCACCTGGGTATTTGCTACCGCACGTACCCGGGAAGCCGTTGTAGAGGCACTTACGAATGGAAGAGTTTCTGTTAGCGCCAACCCTTTTGCGCCGCGCGTTGAATTTTATGCCGACCTGGACCAGGATGGTAAAATGGATATGATGATGGGCGACAATACCAAACCAACAGGTAAACTTGCCAGATTCCGGGTGCAATTAACAGGCAAAAACGTAGCAGACTCAACCTATACCATAACCGTAATTAAGAACGGTGATCCATTTGGCACTTATAAAACAACCGGTAAAAATCCCGTGATCGAATTTACCGATACACCAGCTACAGAAGGTCGCACCTATTATCGGGTGGTGGTAGAAGGGCCATCAACACCTTATCCGCAGGTACCCGTATCACAAACACTGAGCGGAAATATGGTCGGCTTATCGAACCCGATCTACTTCAACTTCGATCCTAACTTTTGATCGCAGCGTTAACTAAATAAACAAAGGCTTCGTCGGATGTCACACATCGCAGACGAAGCCTTTGTTGTTTATTTTACTCTTTTATAGTAAGCATTCGGTTTATTTGTCATCATCGATTACTTCTTAACCTTTTTCTTCTTTACTTCCCCCGCTACTTTCCAGCCATTGTAATAGGCGCAAACAGGCTTCATTAAACAAACAGGACATTTAGGTTCTGGCTGACAAATCTCCCTGCCCAGGAACGACATGGCCATACCAGCATCCCATTCCTTTTCAGGCAACAGTTCCATTAATTGTTTTTCGATCTTTTCAGCATTGGTTGTATTTTCAACGCCCAGCCTGGTTGCCACCCTGATGGTGTGCAGGTCAACGATAATTCCCTGGGGTGTTGCTTTAGCCCCACGCCGGATCACATTGGCCGATTTTCTTCCAATACCTGGAAGTTCAACCAGCGATTCTATTTCAAGCGGAATATTGCTGTCGGTTTTTATCTCCTTTGCCATGCTCACCAACCACTGCGCTTTATGCGCAAAATTCCTGACCTTGCTGAGGAGCGGGAATAAAGATTTGGGATCCGCTTTGGCAAGGGCTTTCATATCGGGATATGCTTTAAAGAAGTCCGGGGCCAACTGGTTGATGAGGCTGTCAGTTGCCTGCGCAGATAAAACAACCATTACAATCCATTGATAAGGATTGGCAGCATCGAGCGGATGCTTTTTGTTTTTATACTTTTTAAGTAGTGGCTTTAGTGCAGCTGGCCAATCGATGGGTGGGCGTTTCATATGACATATTATATATTTTAAAGTTACTGCTTTATTCCACCCAACCTTCTTCTGTCTCTTTAACCTGTCAACTTGTAACTCGTCAACTATTCTCTTCTGGATTCAATTGTATATACAAAGCTATCCGCTTTATAGTAGCCTAAGTTATACTCAATCGGT
Source organism: Niastella sp. (assembly GCF_045805085.1). Taxonomy (NCBI): domain Bacteria; kingdom Pseudomonadati; phylum Bacteroidota; class Chitinophagia; order Chitinophagales; family Chitinophagaceae; genus Niastella; species Niastella sp. Next base: position 21,395 of record NZ_JBJMLX010000111.1, on the reverse strand, counting down.
CTATCCCCCTGGTCATATACAAACCTTTTGCGGAACAGGATGGGGCTGCCTGGCTCCACTTCCAATTTGCCGGCAACGAATTTACCCGCCGCTTTGGCGCTGATCTCTTCCTTCGATAGATTAGCTACCACCAGGTGATCCTTCTCCAGTATTTCGTACAAAGGCCGCTTGAAATCTTCTTCACCTGTTAACCCAACCCGTGGATGAAAAAACGATACAAAGTATACGAACGGCCCTTCGGGACGGCCTCGCAGCCTTTCCAGCTTCAACACCTTCTTATCTGTACCGATCTCAAAAAAATTGGCCACCGCTTCATCAGGAAATACCCAGGTAACGTGCAACTCGAAATTTTTGATGGGAATGCCCCGGGCCTGCATTTCCTGCGAAAAGCTCAACCAGTTCTTTGATTTGGAACTTACCGACGCTTCAGCTACTTTGGTGCCGATCCCCTTCTTACGTATCAACAAACCTTCATATACCAGTTTATTAAGGGCCTGCCGTAGGGTGGTACGGCTAATGGCCAGTTCCTTGGCCAGGTCTACCTCATTGGGCAGGAACTTGCCATCGGCATATTGAGGGTCCGCGATGATATTCCGCAACAATTCCTCGGCCTGCAAGTGAAGCGGGACATGGCTTTTATGATCTATTCGAAGTTTCATACTGGGTGAAATTTTGAGAGCTGATTCTAACAAAAATAAAAAAATATCGCTGCAATCATGGTATGTTTTAATGTATGTACATACATTTGGAGTATGTACGAAACATCGGGAAACAGGGTTGGTAAAGATACAGGTATTAAACGGCGCGTAAGTTCGCAGCCAATATTGCCCCAACAGGTACAAGTTGGCGCAACAGCAAGTGATGAATATCATATGTACCCGTTTCATGCGTTGGGCGCTGATAAAATTTTCTATGGCTATACCTCGCTTGCCCAATGGATGACCGGTCATAAACAAATTATGATCGATGGCTATGGCGGTATTTTCTGGAAAGAAGTAAAGCAATGCCTGCAGACTGTATTCGAGTCGAACGGGGTAAAAGTACAGTGGATAGATGTGAGCGCCTGTATGAAAAAAGAAGAAGTGATCGATGAGATGGTGGCGCCCTACTTGGGCACCGAAGACTCGGTATGGGGTACGAAATGTAATTTCAGGCTGAGTGATTTTTTCAACATGAATGAGTTACTGGCGCTACAACCCGATCCCGATGCTGACTGCACGATTGTATATGGCACCGGCGCCGCTATGCTTTCCTGGGATGCGCCGGTAGTTTACCTCGATCTGCCGAAAAATGAGATACAGTACCGCATGCGTGCCGGCAGCATTACCAACCTGGGCAGTAAAAAAGTTACCCGTTCTTCGAACATGTACAAGCGATTTTATTTCGTTGACTGGGTAGTGCTGAATGAATATAAAAAGAATTTACTGCCCAACATTACCGTGATTGCCGATGGTCAATGGAAAGATTCGCTGAACTGGATGCTGGCAGCTTCCCTGCAGGAAGGCCTGTCCGCAATGAGTAAAAGCGTGTTCCGGGTGCGGCCCTGGTTTGAAGCCGGCGCCTGGGGCGGACAATGGATGAAAGAACACATAAAGGAATTGAATAAAGACGAAGTAAACTATGCCTGGTCATTTGAGCTGATCGTTCCTGAAAACGGACTGGTGTTCGAAAGCAATGGCAATTTGCTGGAAGTGTCGTTCGATTGCCTGATGTTCCAGGAAAATAACAATGTGCTCGGCCAACATGCCGGTTTGTTCGGGTATGAATTTCCGATCCGCTTCGATTTCCTGGATACCTGGGAAGGGGGGAATCTCTCCATCCAATGCCATCCTTCTTTACAATACATCCGAAAAAATTTTGGCGAGACCATCACCCAGGACGAAACATATTATATACTCGACTGTAAAGAAGGTGCGCAGGTGTTCCTGGGTTTCCAGGAAGGAATTGATCCTATAATCTTCCGTGAGGTGTTGGAAAACAGCAATGCCAACAAACAGGAAGTGACCATCAATGAATATGTGCAATCGCATGCAGCATTTAAACATGACCTGTTTTTAATTCCCAACGGAACAGTACACAGCGCCGGTGTTAACAACCTGGTTCTTGAAATAAGTGCAACCCCCTATATATTTACTTTTAAAATGTACGATTGGTTACGGTTAGACCTAAACGGTGAGCCAAGAGCTATCAACATCGGGCATGCGTTCAATAATCTGAATTTCGAAAGAAAAGGTAAAGGGATTAAAGATGAGTTGATCTCAAAACAATCGGTGATCGGGCAGGGGAACGACTGGCAATTGGTACATTGTCCTACGCATCCAGCGCATTTTTATGATGTGCACCGGATAGAATTCACCACCCGTATTACGGTGCAAACAAATAATACCTGTCATATTTTAATGCTGGTAGAAGGAAGTTCAGTGTCGGTTGAAACGGGTGACGGGGTTATTACCAGTTTTAATTATGCCGAAACTTTTGTGATCCCTGCTGCGGCAACAAGTTATACCCTCATAAATCAAGGCACAGGTGTGGCAAAAGTGGTAAAGGCTTTTTGTAAAGAAAATATAACTGAACTAAAATAATACCAGTCAGCATTATGAAAAGATTGTTGTTGTTTGTCATTATGAGTAGTTGCGTTATTGGCGTAATTGCTCAACAGAAAGAACCGGTAGATTATGCCGATCCCTTACTGGGAACTTCTGAGTCGCGCTGGATGTTGAATCCCGGCGCAACCATGCCCTTTGGCATGGTACAATTGGCGCCTGATAACCAGGGTGGTGTTTGGAAATCAGGGTACGAGTATACCCTGAACAATATTGGCGGCTTTAGTCATATCCATTCCTGGACTATGGCCGGGTTATCGGTTATGCCTACAGTTGGGGCGTTGAATACGCACCGGGGCCCTGCTGATGGTCCCACCACGGGCTGGACAACCGGTTACCGCTCGCGGATCTATAAAGAAACCGAGAAAGCAAGTCCGGGTTATTATGGCGTAAAGCTGATGAACGGTGATATTACCACCGAGCTCACCAGCACTACCCGCGCCGGGTTCTTCCGTTTTTCTATCCCCGGAGAAGAAGACCTGCATATCCTGCTGGACCTGGATATTCCTTTCGAAAATACCGCCGAGATCCTGGATGCGAAGTTCACCAAAGTGAGTGACAGGGAAATTGAAGGCTATTCAAAACAAAAATGGAGCTGGAATGAATACATCGTTCATTTTGTAGTTCGGTTTAACAAACCCATTGAAAGCTTTGGTGGCTGGAAAGACAATCAAAATATAAAAGAGGTGAACGAAGTAGCAGGCAAAGGCCGCATGGGCGCTTTTGCGAATTTCAAAACAACAACAAACGACGTGTTGTTGATGCAATCTGCTATTTCGCTGGTAAGTATCGAGGATGCCCGGTTGAACCTGGAAACAGAAATGAATCCCTTTAACTGGAATTTCGATGCGGTAAAAGACAACGCCAAAAAAGTATGGAATACCCTGTTGAGTAAGATACAGGTGGAAGGTGGTACGGAAACAGATAAAAAGAAATTCTATTCCAACCTGTACCGTTCGTATGTAGCCCGTACCACCTGGAGCGATGTGAACGGAAAGTATGTGGATGTAAATGAAAAGATCCGGCAAACAAAACCTGATTCGCCCATCTATGGCAGTGATGCTTTATGGAATACTTTCTGGAACCTGAACCAGTTATGGTCCTTGGTAAATCCCGATTTGACCAACAACTGGGTGAGATCATTGCTGGAGATCTATAATACCGGCGGCTGGTTACCCAAAGGCCCTGCAGGGATTGAGTATTCCGGCATTATGGAAGCTTCGCACGAAATACCGCTCATCGTAGGTGCATATCAAAAAGGCATTCGCAATTTTGATGCGGAGAATGCTTTCAAAGCCATGCTGCACCAGCAAACAACGCCGGGTGTGGTAACGCCGGAAGGCGGGTTTGCCGGCAACAAGTTTTTTGATTCGTACATGAAGCTGGGTTATGTGCCTACAGAGGAAGGCCAGGTCTCCAACACCCTGGAATATGCGTATGATGATTGGTGTGTGTCGCAAATGGCCAAAGCGCTGGGCAGGAAAACCGAGTATGAACAATTCATTAAACGCGCCGGCAACTATAAAAACGTGTTTGATACTGCCACCAAATATATTCGCATGAAACACCGCGACGGTTCCTGGGTGAAGGAATGGAATCCCTATTGCTGCACCTCTTTCAGCGGTCCTGGTTATTTGGAAGGCAATGCCTGGCAGTATAGTTTCTTTAATCCACATGATGTACAAGGCATCTTAAACCTGATGGGCAAAGATGAATTTAATGATCGCCTCGAAGAAGGATTTAAAAAATCAACCAAATTCAACTTTAATGCTGAGGGCGATCTGTATGACCGGGTACCCATCAATCACGGTAATCAGCCCAATATGCAGGCTGCCTGGTTATTCAATTATTCCGGTAAACCCTGGCTCACGCAAAACTATACGCGCGAGATCATGAACCGGTATTATGGTTCTACCCCATTACATGGCTGGCTGGGTGATGAAGACGAAGGACAAATGGGCGCCTGGTATGTGATGGCGGCTATGGGATTGTTTGAAACAGATGGCGGCGCTTCGGTAAAACCATTTTATGAAATAGGCAGTCCGATCTTTGAAAAAATAACTATTGCACTGGATCCCGCTTATTATTCTGGTAAAAGCTTTACCATTGAAGCGCACAATGTGTCAGATAAGAACAGGTATATACAATCAGCCACATTGGATGGAAAGGTATTGAACAAACCCTGGTTCTATCATGCTGAGTTGGTGGATGGCGGCTCGCTGGTGCTGGAAATGGGACCGGAACCCAATATGAACTGGGGCAGCAAACCAGGCGATGCACCACCGTCGATGTCGACGCCTGCCGGTTCTAAAAGATCGAAAAAATAATTCAACATAAGAAAAGCACCTGCTATGGTAACTAATAATAAAGGCGCCTGTCTTTTTTTAATCACGCTGGTGGCATCGCTGGGTGGGTTGTTGTTTGGGTTCGATATGGCGGTGGTATCGGGTGTACTGCCTTTATTAAAAACGCAGTTCTCCTTCTCTGCGGGGCTGGAAGGTTGGTTTGTCTCCTCTGCATTGGTAGGATGTATCATTGGGGTGGCCATTTCGGGCGAACTAAGCGATCGCCTGGGTAGAAAAAAACCGTTGATACTGGCTGCACTGTTATTTTTATTGTCAGCGCTGGGCTGTTCTATGCTGCCTTCCTTGCCGGGGATTATTGTAGCGCGGGTAATGGGCGGTATCGGCATCGGGCTGGCCAGTAACGTAGTGCCGTTGTATATTTCTGAAATTGCGCCCAGTCATATCCGGGGCCGGCTGGTTACGTATTACCAGTTTGCCGTAACGCTGGGCATACTGGTAGCGTATTTAACCAATTCGGCTTTGTTGAATTATGGAATAACACATACCAATGATGCGCCCGGCTGGTGGCATACCTTGCTGGTTGATGAAGTATGGCGGGGCATGTTTGCGGTGGGCGTAATACCAGCCACCTTATTCTTTTTCGGATTGTTTATAGTACCGGAAAGTCCACGCTGGTTGGATCGGCAGCCAGATAAAAAAATATCCTATCGTACACTGCTGGAACCGCAATGGCGCAAAGCAATGATCATAGGTATACTGTTGCCGCTGTTCTCCCAGTTCAGTGGTATCAATGCCATCATTTATTATGGTCCCAGTATTTTGAACAATGCCGGCATTTCGCTTAGCAATTCTTTATTAAGCCAGATCATCTTTGGCGGCGCCAATATGTTGTTTACTTTAATTGCCATCTGGAAAGTAGATAGCCTCGGCCGGCGGCCTTTGTATTTGGTAGGTACAGCGGGTGCAACGATCAGTCTGTTGCTGACCGGCATTTGTTTTTTTGCCGGCGCTACTACCGGTTGGGCGATGCTGGTTTGTGTGCTGGCATTCCTGGCTTCCTTTGCCTTCTCAATAGGACCGTTGAAATTTGTTGTGGCGTCGGAAATTTTTCCCGGCCCTATTCGCGGCCGTGCCATGGCCATCAGCATTATGGTGATGTGGATGGCCGATACCATTGTGGGCCAGTTAACGCCCATCTTGTTAAAAAGCATTGGAACCGCCTTTACGTTCTGGTTGTTTGCCGGGTTTTGTTTGATCGCATTTATTACGGTATATAAATTGTTGCCGGAAACAAAAGGCCGATCCCTGGAGCAAATAGAAAAAGACTGGAAGAACCTATCATCCAACCCAACAACATGACAAGCCCTTCCATAGTTATAGGTGCAGATATAGGCGGATCACACATCACCGCCGGGCAGGTTGATTTCACCAATAAACAATTGGTCACTTCTTCCCTCGTGCGTTTGTCGGTGAACTCAATGGCTGCTGCCCCCGAAATAATTGCTACCTGGGCGCTGTGTATTAAACAGGCCATGCAGCAACAACGGTTTCAGAAGATTTGTCTGGCCATGCCCGGTCCCTTTGATTATGAAACAGGGATTTGCCGCATCAGCGATCAAAATAAATACCCGCAGTTATATGCGCTGAATGTAAAAGAATTACTGGCGCCGGTATTGGAAGTGGCTGCCTGTGACATTCACATACATAATGATGCCGCCTGTTTTTTACAGGGTGAAGTGTTTAGTGGCAGTGTAAGCGGGTACCAGCATGCGGTGAGTGTTACATTAGGCACAGGACTGGGGACCGCTATTTATGAAAAAGGAGCAGCCAGAAGCGCTGACCGCTGGAATATGCCCTTTCAGGATAGCATAGCAGAAGAATATTTGTCCACCCGATGGTTTGTAAAACAATATGCTGCTATTACCGGTGACCAGATCCTTGGCGTACGCGAACTGGCCGCGCAGGCTTTCTCGAACAACCTGGTAAAAGGATTGTTTGCGGAGTTTGGCAAGAACCTCGCTGCCTTTTTAAACCGGTTTATTGATGAAACGGATGCAAAGGCCGTCGTTATTGGCGGAAATATCGCCCAGTCGTACCCGCTGTTTAAAAATGCATTATTGGCGGGCATGGAAAGTCGTTATGCCCATGTCTTCATCACTACCTCGGTATTGGGCGAACTGGCTGCTGTGTTGGGTGCGGGAAGTTTTTGTTATCAACAACCAGGTGTTATTTAAGACCTGGTCAAAAATTATACGTTTTGAAAAAAGAATTGTTTGCCTTTGTTGTTATGATAGTGGTAGTTAGCGTGCAGGGTAAAGCGCAAAACGCCACCAGTCTTACTCAATTTGTTGATCCCAATATTGGTACGGCCCATTGCCGTTGGTTTCATTATACGCCGGGCGCTGTTCCCTTTGGCATGGCCAAACCTGCCCCTTCAAATTTTATGGAACTGAACCGGTGCATGGTTATGGGTTCGGACAGGATGAAGACCAGGGACAACTGGGCGCCTGGTATGTAATTGCCTCCATGGGCTTGTTTGATGTAAAGGGATTGACTGATTCAAATCCACAAATGGGCATTGCCGGTCCGTTGTTTAACAAGATCACTATTCAACTCAATCAAAAATATTATCCCGGAAAACAATTCGTGATTGAAACAAAAAATAACAGCGATCAACATCCGTATATTCAAACCATGCAACTGAATGGTAAAACCCTGCATCAGCCGTTTATTTCCTTTGCAGATATTACGAAGGGTGGCAGGTTGTTGGTAAACATGGGGGAGAGGGGGTGGATAAATATTAGTTGACCAGTTGACGAGCGCTAAGTTTAAGTTATTAAGTTCGTAAGTTATTGAGTTTATTAGTTATTGTTGAACGGGTAAAGAAGTAGGAAATATGAAATTCGCGAGATTCCTATTTCCTACTTCTTACTTCCTACTTCGTTTTTCTAGTTAGCATCCCACCACATCTTTGTATAAATTAAAGCAATGCCCGGGAAATTGGCATTTCTTGTTACTTCACCGCTGGGATATATTAAGCGTTCAGGCATTCTTTCTGCTCCCAATGTACTCGCTGCGGAGGTGGTAAAGAAATCAGGGTAATTGGTACGGCGCCATTCTGTAAAGGCTTCAAAACCCTGGTTGCCCGTCATGGCCAGCCATTTTTGAATAATAATGGCCCTGATCTGTGCCTGCGTTCCGGCCGGCCATTGTGCGGCTGGTGCAGAAGCTATATACGTGGCTGCGCCTGGCACACTATAAGAATTAAAACTCGCCTCAATACCTTCCGTGAACAAAGTCTGGGCGGGCACACCTGTATTCAACCAGCCTCTTACCACTGCTTCTGCCTGTAGAAATTTACTTTCCGCGGCCGACATAAATTTAACCGGGGCATTGGCTGATTTGTCGTCCCGTCCATTGGCGCCAACCACAGGCGAAGGAAATGAGTACATGGTGCTGGCGGAGCTTCTGTAAGATCCCTGTTTGATGCCGATGATAGAATCAACGCCCGCTGCGTTCGTGAACCGGTTAAAAAATACATCAGCGCGTGGATCATTATTTTGCGTCATGAATTTGGTCACTGTTTCACTGGCCACTATGTTCTGGGTTCGGCCCAGGCCAAGCATTTCAGAAAACAGGGGATTTTGATTGCCACCGATAGCGCTGTAATTGATCTGGGCATCCTGTTCCAGGAAGAGCGTAGTGTCACTACTTAATGATGCTATACCGGCCGCTGCTTTTTGTGGCGCTACTTCCGACAAACGTAAGTACGCCCGTAATTTAAAGGTATTGGCAAAACGCAGCCATTGTTCCATATCACCCTGAAAGATCAGGTCATCGCTGGAGGGCGTTACTTCTGCGTTGACATCTATTAATGATATGGCGCGGTCTACATACGCAAAGATGCTATCGTATACTTGTTGTTGTGGTGTATATGTTGGATTGGTAATATTAGGCGTGGCGGCCTGGGTTAAAGGCACATCGCCAAACGCATCGGTGGCTAACTGCATATCATAGGCTTTCATTAATAAGGCGATGGCAGTATACTGGTCTAAACTTTGTTTCCCCTGCGTTAGATTCAATATTTCCTGGATGTCCTGTAACGCATCGGAATACATCATGCGCCATACCCGGTCAAAATCAGTAGTGGTGCTGGCGTATTGATCTATGCTTCTATATTGTGAAGATTTGGGATTTTGTGTCCAGAACTGCGCCCAAAAGCTGCCATAGATCTGAAGCGGGTTGCCCAGTACATGTCCTATTGCTGCCTGTACAGCAGGCAATAACAGATCGGGTGTTGCGGTAGTTGATAAATTAGGATTCGTATTCGTATCCAGGTATTTCTTACAGCCGGCAAAGCCGATGGCCGTAACAACCAACAGTACAATGCAGCATTTTTTTATATAATGAGTTGTCATAGTTCAATTTTTAACGGTTAGAAACTGGCGCTTATATTAAATCCAAAATTCCGTTGGGAAGGCTGTGCAGTGAAGTCGAATCCCTGCAGGTTGGTGGCGCCCGCCGAATTGATTTCAGGGTCAACATATTTGTTGACAGAAGGCGTCCATAAAAACAGGTTGTTCCCGAATAAGCCAAAGGTCAGATCGCCGAAGGGGCCATTTTTAAGCGCGCTTTTCTTCAATTTATAGCTCAGACTTACTTCCCGTAGTTTAACATAGGAAGCGTCGAGCACATTGCGGCCATAAGGCAGGTCACTGAAGTAATCCTGCGGTAACATTTTAATCGTTGTATTTTGTACCAGTTTATTGGTGGCGTCATAATAAACGGAATTGGGGAATACATAAGGTTCGCGGCCATGTTCTGCTGTTTCCCAGGCCGTTCCGTTGAAATCGATTATATCCTTGGTGCGCGAAACAAACTGCCCGCCGCTTTTTCTATCGAAAAGAATATTAAAGCTCCATTGTTTGTAACGCACATTGGCGCCCAGTGAGGCTACGTATTTGGGATTGTAAGAACCAAAATAAATAGCGCCGGTAGTTTCAAGCGGAAGACCGGTTTTGGGATCAACGATCACTCTTCCCTGGTCATCGTGTTGAATATCTACCCCATAAAAAGTGCCATATGGTTTTCCTTCAGCCGCTACGGCCGCCATATCTGCCAGCCCGCCCAGTGACACCTGGGTTACACCTTCCTGTTGCAGGTCAACCACCTTGTTGCGGTTACGGGTGTAGGTTCCATACAGTTCAAGCGAAAAACCTGATGAGGTGCGGATGGGGGTACCGCGCAAACTTAATTCTATACCCTTGTTTTCTACAATACCGCCATTGATCACCTTGCTGGTAAAACCTGATGATTCAGCGATCGGAATGGTGAGTATCTGGTCTTTTGATCTGTTTTTGTAAACGGAGAAGTCAACATACAGGCGGTTATTCCAGAGATTCATTTCCGCACCAATTTCATAGGCGGTGGTGATCTCTGGTTTTAAATTGGGATTACCGATCCGTCCGTACCGGGTTAGGCCGGGTACGCCGTTAAAAGGAAAAGTAGTGCTGCCAAAGCTGCCGTCTATTTCAGCCCGTGCATAATAGTTGTTAAGCAGGAATGGATTGGCATCGTTACCCACCTGGGCTACACTGGCCCGTAACTTACCATAATTTAACACATCGCCAATTTTCCCGTCTTTCAGCAATTCAGAAAAAACAAAAGAAGCGCTGGCGCTGGGATAAAAGAAAGAGTTGTTGTTTTTGGGCAGGGTAGAAGACCAGTCGTTCCGCGCGGTGAGGTCAAGGAAGATGAGATCTTTATACCCCATAGTTAATTGCGCATACAGACCCATTAAACGGCGCTGGCTGTATTCATTGAAATTATATAAGGGACCATTGCTGTTATCTAGGTTATACCAGCCTGGTACAATAAGCCCGAAAGATTCGTTGGTGCTTGCATCCAGCAGGGAGGAGGTCCGTTGGCGCAGGTTGTGTCCTATCATCAGGCTGCTGGTAAAATTGCCGAAATCTTTTTTGGCAGTGACCATCAGGTCATGTACCACTTCACTGACGTTAAAAGTATTTTCCCGGTATTGACCTACTTCCGAGTGTGCATTGAACCGGCCATAATTACCTGTTGTTTCATCCCACGGGTAATAATTGAATTTCGGGTATTTGAATCTTCTGCGGTCGCTATATACGTCAGCACCGATCCGTTCTACGATATTCAACCATTTCAGTGGCTTATAGTTGATGGTGAAATTGCCGGTCACCCGGTCAACATCATTCTCATTCTTATAATTTTTTAATAACCAATAAGGGCTCACGGTGTAGGCGGCATAAAAGCCATACACCGGTTCACCCCGGGCATTCAGGAACCCATAACCATAATAAGGATTATTCAGGTCACCCATTTTATCAAGGGGTATATCCCGCGGTGTTTGCAACACGTTGTCAAACACTGAACCGGGGCCCTGCCCGCCCTGCACCAGGTTACTGTTAACGCGGCTGTAATTAATGCTTACGCTGGTAGAAAAATTATTATTCAAATTAGCAGTACCGTTAAACCGAACATTGTACCGGTTGTAGGTATCCTTGTTATAAGGCATAATGCCATCCGAATTCAAACTATTGAGCGATAAATAGAATGTTGTTTTTTCGCCCGAGCCGGCAAATGAAACGGTATTGCTGATGCCTTTACCCAGCTCAAAGAAATCTTTAATATTGTCTTTTTGAGCGGAATACGGCTTTTTCAAACGTACGCCATTGATCTCCTGGCCCCATTCCTGTAGGGAGTCATTAAATGGAAAACCCCAGCTCCAGTTTTCAATTGGATCATTATAATATTCATTTTTTCCATTGGCGTCAGAACCAACCTGATAACCCTGCCCATATCCGTTTTGCAGTTTGGGCAGTTTTAAAACGTTTGAGAATGTAACGGTTGAACTAACGGTCACTTCATTTTTTTGTCCCTTGCGCCCAGACTTCGTTGTAATAACAACGGCGCCGTTAGAGGCGCGGGAACCGTAGAGGGCGGCGGCTGTTGGGCCCTTCAGTACGGTGATGGACTCAATGTCTTCGGGATTAATATCATTTCCACGATTACCGAAGTTAACGGTGCTTCTGGGGTCAACCACACCGCTGTTTTGTGAGGTGCGCAGATCACTGCCACCCAAAAAATCTGAGTTATCGATAGGTATACCATCTACTACAATGAGTGCCTGGTTGTTACCACTGATGGAAGAACCGCCACGTAATACAATCCGGGTAGAACTGTTGGGGGCCCCGCCAACGCTGGTAATATTCACCCCGGCCACCTTGCCTTGTAAGGCGCTTAACGGACTGGTACTGCGGCCATTCAACAGTTCGTCGCTTTTTACTACAGGTGCCGAGTAGCCCAGCGAGCGTTTGTCGCGCCGGATGGCATTGGCGGTAACAATCGTTTCCATCAGGGTGCCGGCTTCAACCTGTAAGGATACGTCAATAACGGTACGGTTCCTTATAGGTACTTCCATGGCCTGGTAACCAACAATGCTGAATACCAGGGTGGCATTGCCTTCTACATTGTTGAACCGGTACAAACCTTCTGCATCTGTGGCGGTACCTATAGTGGTTCCTTTTACCGTTACAGAAACGCCCTGCAACGGCTGCTGGTCGTTAGCGCCGGTAACTTTTCCGCTTACGGAAATAAATCGTTTACCGGGAATGTTGTTGGCTGCTGTGTGTAATGATAGATTGAGAAGAAAGAGAAGGATAATAATACATGGAAAGATCACTGAGTTGCTTTGGTTGGCATCAATGCTTTTCATACGCGGTTAGTTTAAATGGTGCACAAACATCTACCAGGCCTGGTAAATACCAGGGCTTTAGTAGATTTAACAAAATAATTGCAGAAAAATTCATGCCCCGGTCGGATCAACTATGCATGAGGTAAGGTTAATTATATAGGCGGCGTGATGAAGAAAATTATGCGAAAGTTCTTTATTCGTTGTGTATTAATCTACAATAAAAAAGCATCCCGATGAATCGGGATGCACCATTCCTGAAAATGAACCTATCTATCGTACTTGCCCTTCCTTATTAATTATTAAACTACATGTACCGGTGTAAAACCATCTTCGCTTTCAGCTGGTTTATACTCTTCTGTCATTAATTCCTCGATGGTTTTTTGTTGTTTTCTGCTTTTTCTGCGTTGGATCCAGTGGTCGAAAATGGCATAGATAACAGGTACAATGATCAGCGTTAGGAACAGCGAACTGATCAATCCGCCTATAATTACCCAGGCCAACCCATTTTTCCATGTCGCACCGGGGCCGGAAGCAAGGGCGATGGGCAGCATCCCGAACACCATCGCAATGGTTGTCATCAAAATAGGGCGAAGCCTGGCATGGTTTGCCTGTATCAACGCTTTATAAGTAGATTCTCCGGCCGCTTTACGATGGTTGGTAAAGTCTACCAGCATGATGGCGTTTTTACAAACCAGGCCGATCAGCATAATGATACCCAGGATGGTAAATATATTCAAAGAGTTGTCGGTTAATGCCAGTGCCAGCAGGGCGCCGATAAATGACAGTGGTACAGAGAACAATACTACCAGTGGATATACAAAGCTGTCGTATAATAATACCATCACGAGGTATACCAGCAGGATGGCAGCCAGTAGCGCTACGCCAAGTGTACCAAATCCTTCTGTTTGATTTTCCATATCGCCACCCCACACATAGCTTACCCCGGCAGGCTTTCTCAGTTTTTCAAAAGCTTTCTGCCATTCCCCGGCCACTGTACCTGATGGGCGACCCACCGTTTGACCCTGGATGGTTACAGATGGACTTTTATCTCTACGTTCTAACTGGCTGGGGCCCGATGATTCTGCGATCGTGGCGAACTGCGATAATTTGATGCGCTGGCCCTGGTCATTTACAAATTCAAGGTTCCGTACATCTTCAATATTCGATCTGTTGAAACTGTTATAGCGGATGTTGATGTCATATTCATATTCACCTGCTCTGAACTTACCATCGGTGTTGCCATTGAAGGCAGTTTGCATGGTAGTACCCACTGTTTGAAGCGTTAAACCCAGACTGGCCATTTTATCCCTGTTAACCTGCACATTGATCTCGGGGTTACCGGCTTCTACCGTGAGCTTGGTCTCTGTGGCGCCTTTTATCTTTTTCAATTCGTCATGCGCGGCATTGGCAAATGCCATGGCGCTGTCGAGGTTGGGCGCCATAACAACCAATGCCAGGGGGGCATTATCGGCAGTACCTAATATCCCTATCGGCGTTGTTTTAACTTTGGTGCCTACCAGCTCGTTTTGCAATGCTCTTTTTATTTTGGCGGCATATACATACGAATCATCCGTGCGGTGCTTTTCATCGACCAGCTTTATACGGATCTCTGATTTGTAGGCAGTAGACTGGCTACCGGCCATTCCATCACTCGATTGACCTACAGTAGTAACCAGGTCTACGACTTCGGGCTTTTTACGTAAAAAGGCTTCTGCTTTTTGTGTCGCCTGGTTGGTTTGCTCAATGGACGCGTCTTTCGGTAATTCCATCTGCACCAGGAATTCGCCCCTGTCGCTTTTGGCGAAGAACTCACCACCAATAAAACCGCCGGCCAGCATATATAAAGAACTAACAAAAAGTACCACTACAATGGCCAGAGTGATGCGTTTGTGCTTCAATGCCCATTCCAGGATGTTGCTGATCCAGTGGGTGAAAGCCGTAAGTCCTTTTTCAAAACCGAGGATAATTCTGCCGAAGATGGTCTTACCGGTAAGATGTTCCAGTTTTCCAAACCGGGAAGAAAGCCAGGGCACGATGGTAAATGATGATAATAATGATAACAGCGTGGCGATAATAACGGTTACACAGAACTGTTTTATGATGTTTGATACCAAACCGGTGCTCAGTGCAATAGGTAAGAAAACTACTACAATTACCATCGTGATGGCAGTAACGGTAAACCCGATCTCTTTGGTGGCTTCGAAGGCGGCGCGAACGCGGTTTTTACCCATTTCCATATGCCGGTAAATGTTTTCAAGCACCACAATGGCGTCGTCGACCAGGATACCTACCACCAGTGAAAGACCTAACAGGCTCATCAGGTTCAATGTATACCCCAACAAGGCCATTCCAATAAACGTAGCGATCAAAGACGCGGGGATGGATACCATTACGATCAACGAGTTCCTTATGCTGTGCAGGAAGAACAACATCACAAAAGCAACCAGCACCACAGCCAGCAACAGGTCGTGTACAACGCTGTCAGCTGCTTCCAGGGTGAACACGGTACTGTCGTTTGCAATATCCAGTTTTAAATTGCTGGCGCCATATTGTTGCTCCAGCGAGGTAATTTTCTTTTTGATCTCTTCTGCCACGGCCACCGCATTGGCATCAGATTGTTTTATGATCTGTAAGGCAATAGAATTCTTCTGGTTAACCCGCGATATCTTTTCCACTTCCTTTTGGGCATCCTGTACATCGGCAACGTCTGACAGCCGAACGGCTATTCCGTTGTGGGATGTGACCACCAGATTGCGCAGATCGTTTACATTTTTATATTTACCCGATAACCGGACGAGGATACTTTGTTCACGGGTTTGTACATTACCGGTAGGGAAATCGAGGTTGGAACCGAGGACGATCTGCTGCACCTGCGGAATGGATAATCCATAACCCTTTAGTTTTTCTGCATCCAGGCTTACCTGTATTTCTCTTTCCTGTCCTCCAATCAGATTTACCTGCGCCACGCCGTTTACGCGTGAAAGGGCAGGGCTGATACGCTTGTCGACCAGGTCAAAGAAAGCCGATTCGTCCATTTTGGCTGAAGCGGATAAAGTAAGGATAGGAAGATCGCTCAGCGAAAATTTAACGAGCGATGGTGGATCCACATCATCGGGTAAGTCTTTTAAGATCGCATTGATCTTTCTTTGCGCATCGTTCAAAGCATAATCTGCATCGGCGCCGCTGTTCAGGTTCAGCGTCACCAATGAAATATTTTCGAATGATTTAGATTCCAGCTTCTTGATATTTTCCACCGCAGCTACCGCATCTTCAATTTTCTTGGTAACGGTGTTTTCCACTTCCGACGGTGATGCACCCGGATAAACCGTAGTGATCGTTACAGCATTACTATCGAATTTAGGGATCAGTTCATACCCAAGTAAAGTGTAACAGAACAAACCGCCCAGCGTAAGGATCGTGAACAGCACGATCACGAAGGAGGGGCGTTTTATAGATATTTCAGCTAATTTCATTTTTGTTATTTTACAATGATGGTTGTTCCGGCGCTTATTGAATAATGCTCACCCTGGTACCGTCAACAAGATTGATCTGTCCGCTGGTGATAGCAATGGCGCCTTCGGTCAAACCGTCAAGCACTTCTACTTTTTCACCAATTACCCGGCCTGGGGTAACTGATTTCAGCCGGGCTACACCGTTATCGATCACAAATACCTGCTTACTGTTCACACTGCCCACGAACGCGGTGCGGGGGATCATGATAACAGCTGACTGGTTGGGGAAATCAAAAACGGCGGTTCCGTACATACCTGCTTTCAGTTGATTGGCGGCATTATTGGTGATGGTAATCTCTACAGGGAAGTTCAGCGCTTCATCGGCTTTTGGCGCTATGAAGTTGATATTGCCTGAGAATGTTTTATCAGGAAATACGCTTGCTTTCACCAACACCTGTTTGCCTAACTTGAGGTAAGGGATCTGTGCTTCGTTTACAGTAACCTTCAGCTTGAGCGTGGAAACGTTCACGATATCGAATAAAGCGGTGCCGGGGGAAACAACACTTCCTGGTTCAATATGCCGTTTGTTTACGATCCCACTGATGGTAGCACGAATGCTGGCATCGCCCAGGTTAATGCGGCTTTGTTCCAGCTTGGTCTTTGCATTGTTCACGCTCTGGCGGGCATTGTCGAGCTGTTGTTGGGTAACACCGCCTGTTTTAAATGCATTTTCATATCGTTCCAGGTCGGTAAGGGCTGTCTGGTAATTTGATTCGGCATTTTGCAGATCAACCGACAACTGATCAACACGGATAGTGGCTACTGTTTGTCCTTTTTGAACATAACTGCCTTCATCTGCCAGCACCTGTACAATGCGGCCTGCTTTTTCTGCCGCGAGGCTCAGTTCCTGCGCCGCCGCAAAATTGCCATTGGCTACTACATCCAGATCGGGGATTTCGTGTTTAACGGTGTCTATTCGTACTGCAACGGTAGCATTGGTTTGGGCTACGGTCTGGGTTTTTTCTTCGGATTTCTTTTTGTTGTTCGAAAGCACTTTGGCGATGGCTCCTACGGAGACAATTATTACTACGATTGTTACAATGATCCTGATGATCTTTTTCATCGAATATTAGTTTAAGAGTGATTTTAAATTTCCCTGCGCTTTTATGAGTTGGATCTCTGCCAGCCGGTAATCCAATAAAGCGGAGGTATAATTATTTTGAGCTGTTGTCAATGAGTTTTCAGCATCCAGCATATCTGTCAGCGGCGCCAGTCCCTGTGTATAGTTATTTTGCGTATTGGCATATACTTCTTCGGCCAGTGTCACATTTTCTTTTTGATTGTTCAGGGTAATAATGCTATTGCGAAGCTGTGTTTTGGCATTTTGATAAGAAAGGTTCAGCGACAACTCTGTATTCTTAATATCTGCCTGCAGCTTCCTGATATCAACATCTGCCTGTCGTACTTTCGACCGGGTAGAGAATCCGTTGAAGATGGGTATTTTCAGGTTTAACCCCACGGATGCATAATCGAACCAGTTAGTACTGCTATTTCCTACAGGAAACTTATTACTCACGCCCTGGTAGCCATAATTACCTGAAAGCGACAGGGACGGATAATAGGCGGCTTTGGTAGCTTCTTTTTGTAATACGAGTAATTCCTCTTGTTTTTTCAGAACCTGGTAGTCTGACAATTTCTTTACATCTGGTGTATTATCCAGCATAGTTAATTTCGGTTGAATGCTGTCCAATGCAGAATAGGGAATAGTAATGGGTGTCTCGATGGGAATACCCATATAGAATTTCAATGTGTTTTCCTGTTGTTGAACCGAGTTGATCTGCTGCTGGCGTTGCGCCTCCAGGTTCGATAGATTCACTTTGCTTCTGTCGAGATCGATCTTCTTTGCCAACCCATTCTTATACTGTCCTTCAATTACGTTTTTTACCCTGGTGGTGGTGACAATATTGCTGTCGGTAACCACCAGTTGCTGGCGTTGCACCAACACCTGATAATATTGAGAGGCCACTTTCTCAATTACCTGCTCATCGGTTAAACCGGCAACCAGTTGGTAATATTGTTTGGTGGTTTTTGCTGCTTTTAACCCGGTGAAAACAGTTTTATCAAACAAGGTTTGTTGTAATGATACAGTCGTATTGCTGTTCCATTTTTGCCCGAATGCTACCAGCAATGTTTTACCAGGTTGTCCGGCCAGTTCACCCGGTAAGGCGCTTAACTGTAAAATAGGATTATACGTAAGGCCGCTGCTGGCGCTTATTTGTGGCAGGGCCTGTGACCTGGCCTGGTCAATTTTATATTGACCGTTCTCTTCGTCGAGCCTTGCCTTGATGGCTTCCGATTTGTTTTTCAACGCCTGTTGTAATGCTTCTTTCAGGGAAAGCGGCGCGGTTTGGGCATTTGCCAGCGACAAAACGCTTACTCCGGCCACAAGCAATACCATGCGTTGCCAAAAAGTTCGAAGCGATGGATGGTGTTTCATTAATTGCTTATTTAAGAAAGTTGTTGGTTATTTATATAGATTCATTTATTTCAGTGTGCGCCATCTTGTTAGGGAAACTGAAGTGTTGCAGTTCGCTTTCCAGCTGTGGAATTGCTTCCGGAGCTATAATGCCATACAGGAACAGGTACATGGCCTGTCTGAAAACTTCGTCTTTTGAATAGTCGTTCACCAGTTCGGCGGCGAATTCAAAATCCTTTTGGATGTGCTGTTGTAAAATGGTCACTACCAGTTTCGGGTGCAGGCTTCCTCTGAAAACACCTTCTACAATTCCCTGTTCCAGCACTTTCAGAATTCGTGAGTGAATAATGTTATTCAGAGTATTGACCAGGGCCGCTGATTCTGCCGGATAGTGTTTTTGCAGATCAGTGAAAAAAGCCGGAGAGGTAGCCTTACAGAAGTTTACATTGACTGTCATGTAGCTAAGTACCCGGCGCAGGTTGTTTATCTCTGTTTTATCCGCCTCTTCCATTGACTGATTGTAGTTGGCAGCCGCAAGTGTACATACCTGCTTCACCAGGTCGTGCCGGGAGGTGAAAAAGCGGTACAACGTCTTTTTCGAAATGCCCAGTTTCGCCGCAATATCATCCATCGTAAAAAGCTGTATGCCCTGTGTGGTGAAGAGGCGAAAAACTGTTTGAAGTATGGTGATTTCGTTCATTAAATTTTCGACCATTTTGGTTGGTTGGTCAAAAGTAATATGACTTTTCGACTAAATTGTAATAATGGTCGAATTAAATTGTTAAGAAAATGCAAAAGGATGGGATTGTAAATAACGGTAAATACATTTTCGGACGAAAAGACGGAAATAAACATTTGATAATTAACACCATTAGTGCTTACACCAATAAAAACTGTAGAAATCTCCTGCGTTTCTGTTTTTCCGGAGCGGCTGGTTTTGCTGGATTCAGTATATTTGTAGAAACAGTTTAAAATCGACCAAAAATGTCGAATAGTCAAGATTTAAAAGACCCATTCAGGGAAGAAATACTAATTGGTGCACGGGATCTGTTTGAAAGGTTTGGCTTTAAAAAGACCACCATGGAGGATATTGCCAGGCAGGTAGGCAAGTCGAAAAGTGCTTTGTATTATTATTATAAAACGAAGGAGGAGATCTTTGAGGCAGTAGTGTTGGGTGATATAGAATCCCTGCAAGCCGGTGTTGCTGAAGTAGTGAAAAAAGAGGGATCGGCAACCAGGAAATTTCATGTACTGATCACCAGTATGCTCGAAGATATAAAATTGAAGGCCAATAAATTCTCCATATTCAAATCAGATATGTATGAGAACCATTACATGTTTGAGGGTATTTTGAAGAAACGTGATTCGTATATTGAAGAACTGATCAAAGATATTCTCATCCTGGGTATTAGTCAGCATGAAGTAAGAATGATGAATAATGCAGAAATGGGGTTATGGGCCAAAATGATAAACCTCACGTTAAAGGCAATCGGAAACAAGATCTTTCTTGAAGACGATTTTAATTTATCTGCAGGTCAATTGAGTTTTATGGCCGATTCATTATTTAATGGGGTTAGGTCCTGAACAATTACAACCTGTTCCGCCCAAAAATAGCTCCGCGGATCAATGCGATTATCAATGTGAACACGGCTGATCCCACTACCGCCCATACAACCGGAAATGTTTTCCCACCCACCTTTATGGCAAAGATCTCAGGTAACCCGAATTTACCGGCGATCCATAGCCCAATATACGCGCCGATAAAACCAACGACGATGGAAACAAAACAACCGCCCAGATCGTACCCGGCCAGGGACTGACCCACGCCTCCGCAGATGGCGGCAATAACTAAAAGTATAAGCAACTCGGTGAGTGTCATAGCGAAAGGTTTTTTTAAATATAAGCATTTGCAATTTGAATGCCGCAATTAATGTTTAACTTTGCAGCTATTCAAAAACAAGGTCAAACCTGTGTTATGTAATCGCCTTCACATATAATCCTTTCTGATTGAGCACGCTATATAAGCGTGTAACACTATTCTTTTTCTATACTGATAAATATATGCAATCCGAGAAATACGGTCGCACGTATCATTATCCCTTTTCGCCGGGCACTACCAGCGACGACCGGATAAATTTTGATTACTGGAGCGACCTGCAACAAATAAATAAGGTAGTACATACCGAAAAGCTCGACGGGGAGAACAACTGTTTGAGCAAATGGGGCGTGTTTGCACGTTCGCATGCCGCACCTACCACTTCGCCCTGGACGGCGACCTTGCGCGGGTTCTGGCAACTGGTGAAAAACGACCTGGGCGATCTGGAAATATTTTTAGAGAATCTGTACGCCGTGCATTCCATCCGGTACCAACAACTCGATCATCATTTTTATGTTTTTGCCGTACGGGAAGCCGGTCGCTGGTTAAGTTGGGAAGAAGTAAAATTCTATGCCGCTCTGCTGGAACTGCCCACTGTGCCGGTGATCGGGATAGAAAGTACACCCGCTAACCGGTTGTTGTTCGAAGAAAAGTTATTGAACATAACGGCTACTGCCGGTGCATTTGATCCCATTGACATCGCAACGGAGCAACCCTGTACATTGGAAGGTATTGTAAGCCGTAATGCCGCTGCTTTTAACCGGGATGAATTCGCACACAATGTATTTAAATGGGTGCGTAAAGGGCATGTAAAAACAAATGAGCATTGGACCCGGAACTGGAAACGGGCGCCATTGAAAAACGAAGGAGGTAATTATGTGGACTTTAACAACCGATAAGGACTGGGCATCTTTGAGCGAGCAGTTCGATTGGGTGCGTGAAATGGAAGA